>JAOZRY010000576.1 GCA_029939965.1 Bacteroidales bacterium
AAGAACCCCTATTGGATGAATATTGATTATGCTGCATACAATGGGCGCATACATATAAGTTACAAATCGCTACACAATCATCAATTATACAATTTGCAGGAAGATACCCGTGAAATGGTTTTTAAACATGCACCAAAAGCTGTGGGTATCAAAGAGTCGTACATTAATATGCCCGAATCCAAAGTTTATGGAATCGTATATACTATCGAAGGAAGAGATGCCGCCTCACCTTTCCAGTTTTACCTAACTGACAGTACCGATCATTTTGTGAGGGGAGCACTTTATTTTAATGTTGTTCCGAATAATGATTCACTAAAACCTGTAATTGATTATATTATTCACGACATCGATTTTTTAGTATCCACCTTTTCGTGGAAGTCTGTTGCACATTAGCATTTAATAACCCAATAACTCTTTAACCAAAAACCTGATAATGCTAATTCTTTCCCACCACTTTTAGAACCTTCTTTTTTATACCAAAACGATATTGCATTTTTATAGTTCTTCGGAGCATCCTGAAAAGAAAATTCCATTAATTTTACAATTTATGAAAAAGAAGAGATTTAAACCTCAGGCCGAACAGCATCAGGACTTTACCATTATGGAAATTTCTACCACCATGATGGATTATATGCTTGCATTTAATCTGAACAAACATCTCGAAATACAATTATCAAAAAATGATGATTTGCCGGTTTATCTTGTTCATAATAATCCCGTTTTATATTCACTTTATTTTTTTTGTAAAGATAATCTTACTGAATATTATCTCATTAAAAACCTTGCTGAACAAAACCAATTAATGAATAGCTTTCTGCTGATTATGAGAGGGCAATTTATTGATAGTGATGTAGAGAATATCATGAATCGTACTGCAAATATTGAGGGTGTTCTTTACATTAACCCCATCAATTTGGTTGATGAGAGTAGTAACAAAAATAAATCAAACAAAACCCGCAAACTTGTTAATACCATCCTTACCGATCTTGAATATCACATGATTGGGCTAAAAAGAAAAAAAGACGAAACAAAGATTAAACTCCTCCAAAGCAAAAAGAAAGCGATTGGAAAACTTTATAATTCGTGAGGCATTAAATCTCTTTTCTTTGCATTATGGTATTGATTGTAAATAAACAATATGTAAAATGAAAACAAAAATAGTTGCAACCTTAGGCCCTGCCTCATCATCAGTTACGGTTATTAAAAAATTAATTTTTGCCGGGGCAGATGTTTTCAGACTCAATTTTTCGCATGGAAATTACGAGGAATATGAACGAATCATTAAGGATATTCATAAATTGAATACTAAACTTGAAACGCATGTTTCTATTCTGGCAGATATACAGGGACCAAAAATAAGAATTGGTGAAGTAGAAGCTGGTGGAAAAATGCTTTGGAAGGGAGATACAATAATATTCACAACCAATAAGGAAGACCTTTCTGAAGAGAAAATATTTATTAATTATAGTGATTTTCCGAAAGATGTGAAAGCTGGTGAAATTATTTTGCTTGATGATGGTAAGATGTCTTTCATAATTAAGAGCACAAACCTGAAAGACGAAGTAATTGCAAAAGTGTTGAACGAAGGTAAATTGATGTCGAAAAAAGGTGTAAATCTGCCAAACACTAAACTTTCGTTACCATCACTCACCAAAAAAGACAGGGAGGATGTTGCATTTATTTTAAAGCATGATATCGATTGGATTGCACTTTCGTTTGTTAGGTCAGTTTCAGATGTTGAGGAGTTGAAAACTCTGATAAAAGCCATTAAAACCAAGTCGATTCCTCCTGTTATTGCAAAAATTGAAAAACCTGAAGCTATCGAAAATCTGGATGCAATTATTCAGGCAACCGATGGAGTAATGGTTGCGCGTGGCGATTTGGGTGTAGAAATCCCGCTGCAAAATGTACCGATGATTCAGAAAAAAATTGTAAGAAAATGCATTGAACATGCCAAACCTGTTATCATTGCTACACAAATGATGGAAGGAATGATTGATAACCCCAGACCAACACGAGCCGAAGTAAATGATGTGGCCAACTCGGTGATGGATGGAGCCGATGCCCTGATGCTCAGTGGCGAAACATCGGTGGGGAAATACCCTGTAGAGACTGTGGAAACTATGCAGAAGATAATTTCGGCAGTTGAAAATTTTGACGGAATTTATTATAAACATCAAAAGCCGGAATTCAAAAATAATTCCCGGTTTATTTCAGATTCGATTATTTATAGTGGCTGTAATGTGGCTCGTGAGGCAAAGGCAAAGGCGATAGTTTCGGTGGCATCATCAGGATACTCTACTGCAAAAATTTCATCGCACAGACCTAAGGCTATTATTTTTGGATTTGCCAGCAATGCATATATATTGCGTAGATTAAACTTGCTGTGGGGAGTAAAACCTGTGTATTTTAACCGCTACATCAACACCGACCAAACGATTACCGACCTCATGGAAACCCTCCGCCAAAAAGGCCTGGTGGAATCCGGCGACTTGCTGGTACATATTTCCAATATGCCCATTAATCAACCTGGTAATTCAAATATGTTGAAACTGGGGTACGTTGAATAAGACGTTGGATTTCGACAGTTAAAAAGAAAGCAATCGTATCCTGAATAATTCAGAAATTGATCTGTTGGGTAGCCAAATCACTTTGATAAAAGGCTTTGCGAAACTTCGAGATCAGATTTTTGAAATAGTTTATGTTTGTACATAATGTCCGATTTCTTTGTTACCTTGCCTTTACTCTATTTATACTTTAGATTGTGTAAAAACTAATGAATTGAGGGCTACCAACGTTATGCTGGACAAATTGAAGAAAAATAGCCATCCCACACATAATGCATAGCCGTAAGGC
>JAOZRY010000577.1:0-2117 GCA_029939965.1 Bacteroidales bacterium
ATTCGCTTCGTCTATCATATTTGCTTTACGATAAGCTTCTGCTTGAACATAAAGACATGTCGCAACATCATTCAGAGCCCACTTCTTAAAAACTTCTTCTTTCGGTCCTTCAACATATCCATCCATTGAAGCCTGCATTTTTGCTGCTTGCGCGCCATAAAGCTCAACACACTTGTTTGTGTACGCCAGAACAGCCTCAATATCACCTTTATTAAGCGCACTCCAAGCTTTTGTTGCAAGTGTCACAGATCGATAATCACCAAAATTATACGCTGATGAAATCGCTGGACTAACAAGCCCAACACCCAAAATCAATAGGGCACAAATTAAGATTTTTTTCATACGTCCTCCTCCTGGTATAATCCTCATCCTATAAGTCATTAATAGAATAAAGATGTGTTAATATTAAACTAACTAAGCTTTTTGTAGGGAGACAGCTTGCATACCTCCTTATGGCTCAAATGAGACCATTTAAAAAAGATTGTTGCTTCCTGCATGTCTAACTGGGAATATTTATTGAGGATGCTATGGGGTCAAGTTGATACTTGATTACCATTCATATCCCAGGTTATATTGAGTTAGACGCTTGCGGGAATACCGCTCCCCTATCAAAAAGAACAATTACTTCTAACCTCAGAAACGGAGGCTCTCATTATGAATTATTTAGGTATCGATGTTGCAAAATCAACATCCCGTTATGTTTTTTTAGACAATAGCGGTGAAAAACTAACCAAAGCATTTACATTACAAAATTCTCAGCAACACTTTGAAGATCTGCTGTCTAGATTAAAAAGACTTGATCTGAATGCTGAAAATCTTCTAATCGGTATTGAAGCTACCGGTATCTGGTGGGAAAACCTTTATACTTTTCTTACAGAAAATACTTTTAAGGTTGTTGTCCTTAATCCACACCAAACTAATAAATACCGTGAAGCTTTACGTAAAAAAGCCAAAACAGATGATATCGATGCTTACGTCATTGCTGGGCTTCTTCGTTCCAATGACTTTGCTGCAAACTTTATTCCTGAAGAATCCATCCAAATCCTCAGAGAAATTACAAAGCTCAGATACCAATTAATCAAAGATCATAAAAGCTATCAACGTCAAGCCATGAGCCTTCTCGGGCTGATATTTCCAGAATACAGTCAAACAGCCATTAAAAATCCTTTCGCTATTGCTTCCCTGGCTATCTTCAGAAAATACCCTACTGCCAAACATATAGCCGTTGCCAAACCAAAACATATTGAAAAAATTGTTAGGTCCATTAAAGGCAACAATTTTAATATCAAAGAAATTCAACACCTTCTTGACACAGCCAAAACCTCTATCTTTTCTGGTAGAGCCAGAGATGCTAGAGGATTAAACTTCAACATCTTGTTGTCTCAAATTGAATCTCTAAATAAAGCGATATCAGATCTTGATCAAAGAACAAATAATATTTTATCACCACATGACGATACTGATTCTTACAGCTTCCCTGGAGGCAATTTATTAACTATTCCAGGCGTTGGCCCTAAAACTCTTGCCGCTCTTTTATCTGCCATAGGATCTGATGGAAAATCTTTTGCTTCCGGCAAGCAACTTATCGGTCTTGTAGGATTCTTTCCAAAAATCTATCAATCCGGCGAAACTAGACGCGATAAAAAAATATCTAAACGAGGCCCTAAATACTTACGTTCTGCTCTTTACATCGCTGCTGTTGCATGCATTAAACACAACAAAGAGTTTAAATCTCTTTATTCTAAGAAGATATCTCAAGGCAAATCAGGAAAACAAGCTCTTATTTATGTAGCTAAAAAATTAGCCCATCTTTGCTTGAGCATGCTTAAATCCGGCGAATTTTATAATCCTAATCGTGTCTTTATGCCTGTTTAAAAAAGATCAATTTGCTCTTTGATAACTTATTTTTTTCCTTTACTCTTTATAGGATGTCTTAATATAAATTAAACAATGATTTATTTAGTATTTCATAGTTTATAGGCAAATTCAACTTTAATTTTACTTTCAAACACCCTTTCATTCTAAAAACTATTCTTTCTTTTATTGCACTTATTGAAAATCTTATCTATACTTATAATATGAAAGGTTTACTTAAACTATTTATATTTGTTTTTCTA
>JAOZRY010000577.1:2127-2856 GCA_029939965.1 Bacteroidales bacterium
CGCAAATTAAGCACTTCTATAGCTTTTCGAAATGCCTCAATTGCCTTTTGTTTATTACCTAAATGAAGATAGGCATCTGCCAGATTCTCATACGTCACAGCCCGATTAGGCTCAAGCTTGAGAGTTTTCTCAAAATACAATATCGCCTCATCGTGCACTCCAAGCTGATTTAAATACCAGCCTTTGTTATGATAAACGGTCGCGTAATCTGACTCCGCCTCAATCCCCTTATCAAAATCAGCCAAGACTTGATCTTCATCTGCATCTAACTCAATCAAACATAAAGCCCGATCATTATAGGCCGCTCCATCGCTTTGATTATGTTCTATAGCACGCCCTAGGAATTGAATAGCCTCCTCATGATTTCCTTTAATAATTTCTTTTTGAGCTTTAAAATACATGGTCTCACCTAAAATTTCCTGACTCTGTGCCTCATGTAAGCCTTCTTCAACTATCTGCTCAGCCGTCGAAATACCTGCATATGTAATGGCCTCATCAAGGTCCCGTCTTAATTTAGAAAAATTACTATGTTCCATAAACCACACTCTCCTTAAGGGTAACTACCCTTCAAAAAAACGTGCCAGGCACTTGTCAGGGGCACGTACCTATTTCCTAAAATTATACTAAATCTACAAATTTTGTAAAGCTTGCACACAACTACGTAGTGACTACGTAGTTGATAACGCTACATCAAAATAGCTGCGCCAGATTTTCGTCAAGAAGAACCTG
>JAOZRY010000578.1 GCA_029939965.1 Bacteroidales bacterium
AGGGGTCGGGCAAATGTTCCAGGATGTCGCCACACACAACCACGTCATATTGCTTTTCGTTTTGAAATTCTTCTAAAGTACAGTTGTAAATTTTCCGATAATATGGGGATGCTTTAGTGGCGTAAAATTCTGAAAGTTCAATACCATCGGTTTTAATTTCGGGCCTGATGTGCTTTAGCGTTTTGCCAAGTCCACCGTAAAAACATCCAACATCGAGCACCGAATTAACGCCGGCTGGAATCAATCCGGCAAGGTCGTTTCTCTCATCACCATAAGCACTTTTAAAAGTAACCACAAGGCAATTTCTTAATAAAGCAAAGCAACTTCCCTTTCGTGGTTTTACATAAGCTAAACCGGTAGTTGAAGTTTGATTAATTTCATGTTCAAAAAAATAATCCCCATCGTACATCACACATGCCTTGTCTAATGTTTGGACTATTTCGTCCTGAATCTCACCTTGATCCTGATATGTTTTAGTTAGCTCTTCAAAAGTTGTAGTGTTTATTACCGGGAACATTGGGTTGGCCAATTGTGTTTCGTTGTTGCTAATATTTAATTGTGGGCCGCAGCCAGAGTACCCTTCGTTAATCACCTCCATCATCATTTTTACAACAGTAGCGTTTATTGCAATCAACGGATCGTTAATGGATAAAACGTATTTTGTGGGTTGATGATTAGATTTTATTGTTTCGCCATTATCAACATCAATCCAATTAAATTGAATGTTATATTGCCTAAGGGAATCCTGTAAATAATCCTTACAAAATTTATACGCATACTGTTGTTCAAAATAATTGGTTTCAACTTGTGGCTTTGGCCAAACTACCAAAAGGGGTATTTCGTTTTTGTTTTTATGAATCATTATCAATTGTCTGAAATGTTCTTGAGTAATTTGTTTATCAATGCTTTGTCGGATTTATGTTTATATTTATTTTTCCACCACTCGTGTCCAAATTTATCTTCAAATCGTTTCACATTGTCAACACTAAAAATCCTTAGAATTGGATTAACATCGAAGGCAAAGGTTTCGAATTCTGTTTCTTCAAATTCATCGCAAGGATACCCATTAATAGCAAAATAAATTTTTACCCAATTCAACAATTGTTTTATATTGAAATTTTCATGAACATATATTTCTGCCCTATTCAAATATATACTCTTCTCATCATTTGCCAAATCAGACTCATCTATATAATAATCTTTAATACTTGTTTTTTGGATTATTTTATTTATAAATGCCTTTTCCTTTTCATCAAACTCCTTTTGGGCGAGTGAGCGCATCAGGTATTTTGTTGATGTAACTTTCAGATCAACAATAGCCGAGGTGTAAGTGTTGTCCTCTTCTTTCCAAACCGGACGTAATAAAATTGCCTGGATGCCGGTTGTACCATCCTTTTGCCAAACCTTTTTGTTTTGAATGTTATAAAGCCATTTCATAATATATAAATTTTATGGGTGATAATATCTTTCTATTAATGTAACAACAGTGCTAATCATCGAAAAAAACAAAACTACAACTGTAGAAGTTCTAAGGATGCTGTTTTTTACAAATACTTTGCGATTATATAAAAGGAACCAAAACAAGGGAATCATTGGAATGAAATAACGTCCTTGCAGATTTGTGAGTTGATTAGCCCCTACATCTGCCCAAATCATATACATCATCAAACTAAAAACCACTATGCATCCAATTAGGGAAACTAATAACAGTGTTTTTTGCCGCCATCCGATTTTTATCTCTTTTTTGCTTTCTAATACTGCAAAGGCAAACAAGGTGGCCACATACATGTAAATATGAATTAGTGGTAACCTGTAAAAATCCCACCCAAAAGCACCCACCAGGCTTTCGATGAGATACAACTTAAAAAACCAATATGAGTGTATCAGCATGGAGAGGAAAAACAGGGGGTTGGACAAAACAAAATTAAGTTGTTTGTCGGGATTAAAATGTGGCATGGTTGGATATGTCCTGTAAATCTCCTCAAGGTCAATTTTATTAAAAAAATGCTGAGATATTAAACCGTTAATTATAACCACTACACCAACCGATAATAATAGTGTTGAGTTTTTGACAATGTAGTTTTTAAGTAACCCAAAATTCTTTACAGGGATTATAAGGCAAAGCATTGTAATTGGGAAATAAGCGTTTTTTGCAAGAGTTAGCATTATCCCAATCAGCAGCAGGGCGAAATATTCATGTTTTGATATATTGCTTTTTTTATCAAAGGTGAGCTTGAATATGAGGCTTATATACAAAAATGCCAGGCTAATTGTTATGGCATCTCCGCTCATGCTCGCCAATAAATAAATTGTCATTGGCATCAGCACCAATAACACGAGTAGCCATTTGTAAACAGGAATATTTTTAATAGCAAAAAATAGCAAGACCGTACAAATAAGCAAGTTGAACAGCCTTCCCAAATAAAAAACAGCGATAACAGGCAAATTGAGCATCCGCCCTATAAATATGCCAATGGCCTGGGGTATGTGGGGGATTGGAGAATATATTGCTGTATTTGGAAAAGGTGTAAATTGTATGGCACTCGAATTTAAAGGGATTTGCCAGGATTTATTAAAATCATCGATGCTCGCTTTTCCTTTTTTATCAATAATCACAATCTTCCAAATCTCCATGAAATCGGTTAAACTTGCAGGCAATTGTCCGCCAAGTGTTTTGCCATCACTTTTTGGGAATATCTTCCCTTCGGATATCTGGTAGGCTTTAAAAAAATGAGCCTACTCGTCGGGTACTTGAAACGGGGGAGTAAGAAAAATCATAACACCACCCCAAAGTTTGTGCCCAGGGCAATAGTGCTATCAGCAAGTACGGCTCCTCTCAGATAAAGTTGAT
>JAOZRY010000579.1 GCA_029939965.1 Bacteroidales bacterium
TACAGCCGGCACAAGGCAACTACAAACGGAAAGCCCGTAGCCGCCCAAAAAAAAATCTGTCTTCAAAATCAGAATCTAATTTTTACGTCATTCTATCTCTTTTCTGGCTTGTCCAGGTTAGGAAAAGATGTTTATAAAAATCGGAAATATTATTTGAGTAAAAATGCCTTAGGACTTGATTAATTCAGGATATTGAATTTAACATTTTAAAAAATTCGTTGGCATAAATGCCCGAAAGCGGCGTTGAGCATCCATTTGTAAGAAAAATAGTACCTCCATCTTCCTTTGAATATTTTTGCAAATGAGTAAAATTTATGATATGACTTCTGGAAACCCTTATGAAACCTTCTGTTATGATTTGCTTTTCGAAAAATTTCAGGTTTTTCGAACTCTTTTTTGTTGAGCCATTGATATGAAACAAATATGTATTGTTCAAACCTGATCGAAGCATGATGATTTCATCTAATGGATAAATTTCGATACCTGATTTAACAGGAACCGTAACTTTTTTAGGGGCATGTTGGTGGGTTGCTTCCCGAACAATCTGTTTTATCTGATCAATATTTAGTTTAGCACCATCATGGCCACATTCGGCTATAACACAATCAACTGCATCCACAACCTCATCAATATCAAGGGGCTTAAGCAAATATTTTTTAGCACCGTATTTATTCAATGCCTTTAAAATATTTTCGGGTAACTCAGAACTGGTAGTAAATACAATATTAAAATGGATATTGGGCAAACTTTTTAGTATGTCGAAAGCTCCAATGGCATTGGAGCCAAGCTTAATATCGAGGAAAACAAGCTGAGGTTTTAGTTTGCGGATTGATTGCACTGCGCCGCTTACGGTTCCTGTAATGTCGGCTAAATCTATAGTTTCAGGGCAAAAATCCTTTAGGATGTTTGCAAGTGCTTTCTGTCCCAACACTTCATCTTCTACTATAATTGTTTTAAGTTTCATTTAGAGTTTCGGCTAAAAATATGATATTTAGAAACTTCAAAAAAAATGCCGGTTTAACATCAAACTATTTCAATATCATTATATTCAAATGCAAATATATTAAATATGTGAAAAGTATGTAAAAATTTTTGAGTTTAGCCTAAAAAGAAAACATTTGGTAAAATAGATATCAGACAGTTTAAGCTAAAAGTCAAATGCATAACATTTTAACTTCAGTGTGTTGGCAAAAGGATACCTGCCTGACAGATGTTAAGAGAGGTAAGGAAATACAACGTGATCCACTTCAAAAAATAAAATTAAATTTAGACTGCCTCTAAATATTGCATGGGATTTCGGCTACTGTGATTCCATATTTTGTACTAATGTTTGAAATCCGGAATTATCAAATCAAAATCCGGGATGGACAACTTTGTGAGTGTCCCCGGAAATTCCTTATTTTCAGGATATAACCGGGATAATTCAAGTTTGATGGATACATTATGAATCCTGTTGAGCAGGCTTATTCGGTTGTAGATATTGTTTATGGCCGTGGACTTTCGGTTTTTGTTAGCTATAATATGTTTTGATTTTTTAATCCCAACCCCGTTATCGCAAACTGAACAGATAATTTGATTGTTTTTGTTGATAAACGAAATCTTTACCTCCCCTTTCACCACCATGTCTTTAAAGGCATATTCCACCGAATTTTCGGCGAAAGGCTGCAAGAACATTGGCGGTATTTTTTTTTTGAGCACATCATCACCTGCTTCAATAACAAATTCAAACAGATCGGGGAAGCGGAGTTTTTGCAGGGTCAGATATTTGGTAAGTACCTCTATTTCCTCAGCAATTGTAACGAACTCTTTTTGGGAATTTTCCAATGTTTCGCGCATGAGTTTCGAAAATGTGGTGAGGAATTTATTTGCCGAGCGCATGTCGCTCTGCAGGATAAAACTATTGATGGCATTAAGGGTATTAAAATAAAAATGCGGGTTCATCTGGCTTTTCAGGAAATTGAGCGTGGAGATGTTGGCCTCTTTTTCCAACCGTGCAATTTTTACCTGTTTCTTCATATTTACATTTCTTAACCTTAGAAAAACAGTACTTAGCAGCGAGAGGGCAAATAATGCAATTATTAATATTTGGAAATTCCGGTGTTGCCAAAATGGTGGGCTTAACACCCTCACCCGAATTTTCGATTCGTTCAACGCCCATTCAAGCGGCCAGCTTTCATAGGTTGACTGTACCTCAAAATCGTACAGGCCTGCTTTCAGGCCCGAAAACCTTGCCGTTAAATCATTGCCCCTTACCTGCACCCATTCATCGTGATAGTTGTTGAGCCTGTATTTGTATATCCGCTCATCATGATTTCTGAAATCGAAACAATTGAAAGAGATATTAATGGAACTTTGGTGGTAAGATACCTCTATCAGTTCATCATCCATCAAAGGATAATCCAGCCCCATCCTGCCACCAAGGGTTGTAATGTTGGTAATCCCCATTGGCATCTTCGCAGAAAAATTAACCAGCGAATCGGGATGGAAAGCAATTGCACCTCCCTGACCGCCAAAATAAACCGTACCATCTTTATCCCGGGCATAAGCTCCGGTATTAAATTCAGGAAAGGGAAGCCCGTTTGCAGTGCTGTAGTTTGAAAAACGTTTGGTTTGCGTATTGAATTTGGCAATACCTTTCCAGGTGCTCATCCACAGGTTACCATTGTTATCGCTAAATATGGCGTTCACCGAATTATCTATCAGGCCATCTTTTACGCAATAATTTTCGGTAAATATCCCCTTTTCGGGATCGAAAGAGTAGATGCCGTTCCTGATGGTGCCAATCCAAAATATCCCATCACCTGCTTCGTGGATACAAAAAACCTCGGGATCGGTTTCGCTGCCGGGCG
>JAOZRY010000580.1 GCA_029939965.1 Bacteroidales bacterium
TTTAACAATGGTCAGGGCAATTTTAGCGAAGACCCCATTACAGGAATCGATGATAGGAGAGTTGCCCGTGAAAGTTCAAAGTTCCATTTAACCTGTACGCCCAATCCCGTTCACGATTATGCAACATTTTCGTTTGAATTGCCTGTGCAGGCTCATGCCGAACTTCGGGTAACCGATTTGCAGGGAAACCTGATATCATCAATACAACCTATAAAAAATGGAAAGGCATTTTGGAATATTAGGCAACACCATAACAACGGTAAATTAAAACCGGGTGTTTACCTTGCATGGCTGTTTGTTGGTGGGTCTCCTGTGGAGTTGCTTAAAATTATTGTTTTATAACCAGGATAGTTTTTCGAAGCTAACAATTTTTTGGTTTAACATATCCGGCATATTCCGATTAACCTTTGACAGGTTATCTAATTCAGCACCTTATACATGTTATTTTAGTTTTACCTACAAAATTTACAAGGGCAGATTCAAAACAGAATCCGCCCTTTTTGGTTTGTTACATATATAATCAACCCGGCGGTTTTATATAAAAATACGCTCGGTTTATACAATCAAATTGATTTTAATCAATCGTATTCCACACCGCACCTTCTCTGGTATCTTTTACCTCAATCTTTATCGATTTTAAACCATCACGAATTTTATCGGCTGTGCCCCAATCTTTATTTTCTTTGGCTTGTTTGCGCATATCAAGTATCAGTTCCATCAGCCCGTCAACAACCTCATCGTTACCGGAGGCTTCTTTTGTTTCCATTCGTAAGCCAAGAATATCAAACACAAAGTCATTATACAATTTCCTGAGAACTTCCAAATCGGCAGTAGTAATTTGCTCTTTTCCGTCTTTGATGGAATTGATCATTTTAACCCCATCAAACAGGTGAGCAATAACAACAGGGCTGTTAAAATCATCACTCATAGCCTTGTAACACTTTTTGCGAAGTGCATTTACATCAACCGTCGATTTTTCTGATGGTTCTAATGCTGCCAGGGTTTCAACGGCGGTAAGCATTCGTGTCATGCCTTTTTCGGCTGCCACGAGTGCATCGTTCGAAAAATCGACCGTACTTCGATAGTGCGCCTGAAGTATAAAAAAGCGAATGGTGATTGGGCTGTATGCCTGGCTAAGAGCCTGGTGACTACCGCTAAAAAATTCATCGAGTGTAATAAAATTGTTAAGCGATTTTCCCATTTTCTGGCCATCAATGGTAATCATATTATTATGCATCCAGTAACGAACATGATCTTTTCCGTTTGCTGCAACAGCCTGTGCAATTTCCGATTCGTGGTGCGGAAATATCAGATCCATTCCTCCACCGTGAATATCAAAAGTTTCGCCCAGATATTTGCACCCCATTACCGAACATTCGAGATGCCACCCGGGAAATCCATCGCTCCAGGGTGAAGGCCAGCGCATAATGTGCTCGGGAGAAGCTTTTTTCCAAAGTGCGAAATCTACCTGGTTATTTTTTTCAGCCTGACCTGCCAGTGTGCGTGTATTTTCCAATGCCTCTTCGATGGATCGACCAGATAATTTTCCGTAGTTATGATCTTTATCATATTTTACTACATCAAAATATACCGAGCCATTTTTTTCGTACGCATAACCTGCAGTCAGGATTTTTTTTATCATATCAATTTGTTCAATAATATGCCCCGAAGCATGAGGCTCAATGCTGGGTGGTAGCACGTTGAGCTGCTCCATATTTTTGTGATACCGGTTGGTGTAGTACTGCACAATTTCCATGGGCTCCAATTGTTCCAGTCGCGCTTTTTTCGCAATTTTATCTTCGCCTTCATCAGCATCATTTTCCAGATGCCCCACATCAGTAATGTTTCTCACATACCTTACTTTATAATCGAGATGCTGAAAATATCTAAACACAATATCAAAAGTAATAGCCGGACGGGCATGACCCAAATGTGCATCGCCATACACTGTTGGGCCACAAACATAAAGCCCAACGTGGGGAGGATTTAGAGGTTCAAAATTTTCTTTTTTGCGCGTTAGCGTATTGTAGAGCGAAATGCTATTTTCCATAGTTTAAAATATTTTGCGGCAAAAGTAGGATTTTTAAAGATTGGTGAAAACACATTTTAATATTTGACACTTTTTTCAATATCAATCCTTACAAAAACAAATCGAACATCATTACATTTAAGACTCCCATTCCCTTCCAACTTAATCAATAAAGTTTTACTGGCAGGTATCCTATTCCAAACTTGTAGATTATATGTTGTTCCACTTGTTACAATATAAGTATCAACAAACTCTCTTGTTATTTTAGGAATGCCTTTTCCTTTCGGTGGCATTATTTCATATTCATCTTTCTCAGCAGCAACAGGTAAGGGTGTTTGTTCCAATGTTGAAGCTACAAGTTTCCTTATATTCGAACCATCTGTTCTTGTTTTCCTGGTAAGCTGAAATTTTGTTCCAACCAAACAATTTAATTTCTTTGCTAATTTATTTAAGTTGATAACAGCAATATTACGTTCTCCACGCTCCACGGAACCAATATAGGTTCTATCCAAGTTGCATTCAAAAGATAATTTTTCCTGCGAGAGCCCGGCTTCAATTCTGAAGTGTCTAATCCGCTCACCAACTCTTTTTAACAATTCTTTGTCCTCAATTGTATAAGATGTTTCCATTTCACAATAAATTTTTACAAAGATGTAAAAAAGATGATTATAAGGCTACGGACTATAAGTATCATTTATGTGTGGTACAGAAAAATTGCACTCTTTTTCAAATTCGGATTTTGAATCGGAATATAAATGCACAAGCGAAAATGGTCATCTTGTTCTGATAATAAGATTTTTTATATAAGATGAAATG
>JAOZRY010000581.1 GCA_029939965.1 Bacteroidales bacterium
AAAATACAGCGGGCACGAAGTAACTACAAACGGAAAGCCTGTAGCCGCCCAAAAAAAGAACTCTGTAAAATTCCTTTTTTTTCAATTTTCAAATTGCAATTGTTTCCCTAAAAAGCTTAGAGACAGGAGTTCTGAAATTTTAAGCAGATTCAAACAGCATCTATATTCCCGTCATTTACCACAACGCCCTCCGCTATAAGTATTCCTTGAGAACTCCGGTTCGTTCATTAAATTCGTTAATTTTCTGATCCCACTCTTCAACTTTGGCATAGCGCGATTTCCAGTAGTTTTCGTCGTACCACTGGGCGTTCAGCTCTTCAACTGTTTTGCCCTGCTGCTCAATCCAGGTAAAATATTTCAGATTGTGCATCCGCTTTTTCTCGTAATAATTCATCTCGATTATATGGTCGATATTAAGCCCCATAAGATCGGCATCAAAACTTACGGCGGCATCCCTGTTGGTAAAAATGCCATGTTTTGTATTTTCTTCTTCAACACGCGATTGGTACATCTCCATCGAATCGGTGGCCACGGTAAACACTACATCATCCTGGTTCATTTCGTAATATTTAGCCATTTTTATAGCACCCATCATATTTGCAATCGAAGAAATCCCCATTACTTTCAGGTTTTCAATCAGCTGTGGATCGATACCAATTTCATCTTTTAAATAACTCTTACCTGCTTCTTCGTTGAATAAGCGCATTAATCTGATATTTGGATTATCGTCGATACCGGCGACCATATCCATATTTTTGATGTTATGAATCCAGGGCACATGCTTATCGCCGATACCTTCGATGCGGTGCTCACCATAACCGTTTTGCAAAAGTGTAGGGCATTGCAACGCTTCGCCGGCACATACTTTGAGGTGTGGAAAAACCTGGCGTAAATAATCGGCACTCCCCAATGTACCCGCTGATCCCTGTGTTAGAAACAGCCCGCTAAATCGCGATTGATCATTTTTAACATTATTAAAAACTTCTTCCATAGCCGTGCCGGTTACCGCATAATGCCACAACGAATTACCGATTTCCTCGAACTGATTCAGGTTTACGATCCCATCACCGCGTTCAGCTTTCAACTCCTTTACTTTGTCGTAGATTTCTTTTACGTTGCTTTCGCTTCCGGGAGTAGCAAACACCTCGGCACCCACTTTATGCAACCAATCGAAACGTTCTTTCGACATACCTTCCGGCAAAACAGCAATAGATTCGCACCCCAGCAAGTATGAATCATAAGCTCCACCACGGCAATAATTCCCGGTTGATGGCCAAAGGGCTTTTTGAGTGGTAGGATCGAAACGACCCGTAATAAGTTTTTCGACCAGCGGGCCAAAGGTTGCCCCAACTTTATGTGCACCTGTAGGA
This sequence comes from Bacteroidales bacterium, assembly GCA_029939965.1. GTDB lineage: Bacteria > Bacteroidota > Bacteroidia > Bacteroidales > 4484-276 > SABY01. The sequence goes on from JAOZRY010000581.1 coordinate 1,371, forward strand.
AAATATTTGCCAATTAAAACCACAACCCGTGCTTTAACACCCGTAAGTTCAGGGGGTAACTCCATGAAATTTACATTTCCAAATCCGCCTCCGAATTTGGTGGGTTCATTTTTCCAGGTAATCCTGAAAAGATTGAGCGAATTCAAATCCCACAAACCAATTTTGCTGAGTTTTTTTCTGATCCCGACAGGAATAAGTTCGGGGTTGCGCATTTGTGCGTAAGTAGGAAGAATGATGTGTTTCTCCCTGCATCTTTTTATTGTGTTCTCTAATACTTTTTGTGTGTCTTTCATATTATTTTCAAGTTTAATTTTTGTCATCCTTCATTATTATAAATTCAATGAATATTTTTAATTTATGCAAACATACGAGGTTTTTTCAGGATTAACCAAAAAGGGAAATAGGGTTTTTAAATATTCCTTAAAAATTCGAACAGATCATTTTCGGCTTCTAAATTCAATTTCTTTTTTAGACGATAGCGGGCACTCTTAATGCTATTTGGGGCAAGGTTTAGCACCGAGGCATATTTTAATAAATGAATTCAATATCCGGCATCAAATTAACGAATACAATAACTCAATTTCCTCTTTCCAAATTTTATCGTTGGGTGTTTCAAGAATCATAGGGATTTCATCGAACCGCTGATCGTTCATAAGCAATCGAAATGCTTCGAGGCCAATTTCGCCTTTTCCAATACTTTCGTGGCGATCAACTTTAGAACCTAATACCTTTTTGGCATCATTCAGATGCATACCTTTCAGGTATTTAAATCCCACGATATCTTCAAATCTTTCAAACGTTTCCACAAAGGTTTCCGGAGTTCTAATGTCGTAACCGGCAACAAACCCATGGCATGTATCATAGCAAATACCAATGCGATCCTTATCCTCAACTCCATGAATTATTTGGGCAAGATGCTCAAATTTATACCCAAGATTTGTACCCTGCCCGGCAGTATTTTCAATAACGGCTATAACACCTTTCGTTTTATCAAGAGCAATATTTATGGACTCAGAAATTCTTTTCAGGCTTTCGTCAGCAGATATTCTCTTAAGATGACTACCCGGATGAAAATTCAACAGCCTCAAACCCAATTGTTCGCAACGCTGCATTTCGTCTATAAAGGCGGTACGCGATTTTTCCAAAGCCCCCTTTTCTGGATGACCAAGGTTTATCAGATAACTGTCGTGTGGCAAAATATGGTCGATCGAAAATCCGTACTTCTCTATATTTCTCATAAATCCATCAATGTTTTCCGGGGTAAAGGGTTTTGCCTGCCATTGCCTCTGATTTTTTGTGAAAAGCGCAAAAGCTTTTGCCCCGATTCGAAATGCATTTTCAGGAGCATTTTGCACTCCACCTAACGTACTAACATGTGCACCAATTCTTTTCATAGTTCTATATTTATTGATTGTACTACAATTTTGTGATAAATAATGATTCTGTTGTTCTGTTATAAAGTTTGTTTATAATG
>JAOZRY010000582.1 GCA_029939965.1 Bacteroidales bacterium
CTTCCCTGCCCTGTGAAATACTTTCAAAACCAAAGGTTTATTTCACAGGGTGAATGTGATTGAAATTAATCATGGGCGTTTCATTTGTTATGGTATTGATGCGAAAGTAAACAATATTATTATTTGTCATCAATTTGTTTAATAATTTAAACAATAGCCAGCAAACAAAAACCCCCAGGGTTTTATTATTGATGGTATTTACAGCGGTATCGAAATTATCTGATCGGGTACCAAATCGTGGAAAGATGCAGCAAAAAAAGCTATTGCCAGGACATCAATAACTATAGATGAGCTTAGTAATGCCGAAGTAATTGAGCAAGATACGAAAACTAAAGATGGGGCAACTGCTGCCTATCGGACAAAATAAAGTGTGTCATTCAGGTTTAAGGATGAATGATGAATCAAAATTTCCGTTTTTCGGCAAAAGCATTCCGGTTATAGTCGGGACACTTTTTCCTTTAACATCCGAAGGGCATGGGCAAATCTCATTATTTTAGGATTCAGCCGTGGTTCCTAAAAGAAAATGAAAATACACACTTACAGAACAAGAATATGATTATCCCAAAGCAACTCACATACATGAGGGCAATGATACTAAGGAGCATGATCACACAAAAACTCCCGCAATTGCATATAAATTTATCAGTTACCATAATATATATATTTAAATGTGAATAAAAAAAATTCTAAAAAATTACCATAAGTAGGGCCTAATGAAAAATTCAGCACCCCCATCAAGGGTATTTGGTCATGCAGCTAGCTTAAAAATTAGAATTAAATTCTTGTGGTTTTCATTTTTCCAATTTGATGGCGACATGAAATATCTTGGTTGCGTTGCTGAAAAACTTACACTGACCTTATCAAAAAGGCACGGGTGCAATAAACCTGATCGGCAAGTACTTCTTTTGGGTAATATCCGAACCTGGCCTTGAACTTTTCAATGTAACCCATCATGTGGCTGCCCTCGTTGAAAGCATCCCAGCTGATTTCGTCCAGAAATGATATCCCATCGACCATCGATACGTGGATATTGGCCCCAAATTCTACTTTTGCCTGGCTTTTGCCCCTTACTATCGGCCTTATGTGGGGTTGGTGAATGCTTACAATACGATGATCCACGCTTTTGGTGCGCTTATCGTACATTTCTTTTTGTTGCTGATAATATAAAATTGCCAAAGATGATTATTTTGTTATTGAAGTTGAGGATAACATAATATATTTTGTTGACAGAGGTAGAAAAGGAGAAATTTTGCCTAAGTCAGAGAACAAATTTTTGATAAAATATCCGGGTGAACTTACTTTCACTTTCGAAATTTCAGAAAATGGAAAGATAGAAAGTATGATCGCCAATTTTAATGGACATCAGATTCCGGCAAAGAAAATATACGAGTAATTAGTTTTACATTTTTGTTGTCCTGTCCGATAAATACAAACGTTTTCCACATTCCTATCATCGACTTTTGCCCTTAATCAGTGTTTGTCCATAATGTCCGATTTCTTCGTTACGCTCGGCTTTAAACTCAGTCATCCGTACAGGCTCCTGACTTTAAAGACTTCGCAAGCCTCGAACTCGAACATTCTGAACCAAACACCGACTTTATGGACGGCTATTTAATAATTAAATAAAAAGGGTATATCATGAAAAATTAAGGTTCCATTTATTTGTTTTTTGCATTTCATTTGTTTTTTGCAATGCGCTTTTTTCTCAGGGCTTATTTACTGAACATCTGGTATTTAATGATTTCGGTAATGCGGTTTCTATTGCCGGGGCCGATTTAGATGGCGATGGCAATATTGATATCCTGGCCACTTCAAACAGCCCTGGAAACAAGGTAAGCTGGTTTGAAAATGATGGGTACCAAAACTTTACGGAAGACACAATTATATCAAACTGGGGCCAGCCAAGTTCTGTCCAAGCTGCCGATTTTAATAATGATGGAAACATGGATATTGCTGCAGAGGCCTGGATTGACGAACTGGCATCGGTGTATTATAATGACGGGAATGAAAATTTTACTGAAGAAATTATTTCTGAAACAGCGTATGAGTTAATTAAAATAATTGTAACCGATCTTGATCTTGACGGCGACCACGATATTTTGGGTGCCACCTATGCAATTAATGATATAAGATGGTGGGAAAATTCGCTATATGATGTCTCTTTTGGAGGCATCCCGGTTTCAGGAAATGCCCCGTTAACAGTTGAATTTACCGATTCTACATATCTCGCTAATCCAATAAACCAACATGCATGGGATTTTAACAATGATGGCACTATTGATTCATATGTACAAAACACTTCATGGATATACGTGAAACCCTGGATATATTCGGTAAGCCTGGAAGTTCAAACCGATTCCCTCACAAAAAAGATTGTTTACCAAGATTATATTTCTGTCGGGCCATTTGTATCAATTGAGGAGATGGGTAAACAAACCTCAAAGACAATCTCCAATTTAAAAAACTATCCAAATCCTTTTATTTCTGAACCACTATAAGCTATACACTTAATGACAATAGTTGGGTTAAATTATCAATATTGGATATCACTGGAAAAGTTATTAAAAACCTAATCGACAGTAAGCAGGGCCAGGGAAACTACAAAATAAAATGGAACGGGAAGACCAGTAATGGTGATGATGCTGAAAACGGGGCATATTATTATAGGTTGGAAACCAGAGGAAATGAACAAACACAACAGGTGATAAAACTCAAATAACAGCTAAAACCTAAAGTTAGAGCTTTATGTATTTGGTTTTTAGGGCTACCCGCTTAAAGATGGACAAACCAAAAAAAATATTGCCGCTAAACTTGTCCGTCCATACGGA
>JAOZRY010000583.1 GCA_029939965.1 Bacteroidales bacterium
ATTTAAAGTTCATTCTCAAACTGTTTGATATTTTTCGATTTTACGTATAAATACAAATAATAATAAGAAACTAAAAAACACAGAAGAGGTGAACAATCTAATAGTGAAATAATATTACAGGAGGAAAATTATGGGGTTTGAAAGAGTGTGGCACAAACATTATCCTGAGGGTACCCCTGCACAGGTATCTATTGAAGAGATTACAATGCCCCAGGCCCTTGAGCGCACAGCATCAAAGTTTCCTGAAAAAACAGCTTTGGTTTATATGGGAAAGATCATATCCTATTTTGAACTGAATGGTCTGGTGAACTGTTTTGCAAATGCTCTGATTGACCTTGGTGTTCGCCCCAGAGATAAAGTGGGAATGCTGCTTCCTAATATGCCTCAGATTATAATTGCCAATCTTGCCGCCCAGCGCATAGGAGCAGTTAGTGTTGTAAATAATCCTCTTTATACTGAGCGTGAACTGCAACATCAGTTAAATGATTCCGATGCAATTGTTCTTGTCACTTTGGATCTTATATTTCCACGGATAATAAAGATCCAGGAACATACAAAAATTAAGACCATTATCACCTGCCATATTAATGATTTTCTCCCTTTTCCTGTGAAGCAGCTTTTTCCATTTATAAAGAAAAAGATGTTCCGTAAAGATACTCCACAGAAAAATACTTTCAGTTTTATGGATTTATTAAAAAAGTATCCAGACACACCTGTTGAAAACAGGGCATCCTGGGAAGATACAGCAGCACTTATTTATACTGGCGGAACAACAGGCGTTAGCAAAGGTGCACAATTGACCCATGCAAATATCTCTTCGGTAGTGCAGATATTCAGCGCCTGGTTCCCTGAATTAAAAGGTAATGGGCTTGAACGTATTCTTGGCATTTATCCTGTCTTTCATTCAGCAGGGTTTTCCGTCAGTCAAAATCTGCCCATATGGAATGGTTGGTCAGTTGTGCTTGTACCACGGCCTGAACCAGAAGTGATTACAAAAATGCTCAAGAAATTTAAACCCAGTTTTCTGCCCGGAGTTCCCACTATTTTTGTGGGGCTTTTAAATTATAAACCTTTTCGAGACATGGATCTCTCCTTTGTCAAAGGATATTTTGGTGGTGCAGCACCACTCTCTTTAGATACACTTAATGACTTGAAAAAACTTTATAATGCTGTGATTTACGATGTTTATGGAGCAACTGAAAATACAGCTTTTGCGACATGTATACCATGGAAGGGAAAGATAAAGACTGGTTCTGTGGGATTGCCATTGCCAAACACAGATATTAAAATTGTTGATTTGGAAACCGGTACAAAAGAGCTTGAAACAGGAGAAGAGGGTGAAATATGTATTAAAGGCCCCCAGGTCATGAAAGGATATTATAAAAATCCTGAAGCAACTTCAGATTCCTTAAAAGATGGCTGGTTTTATCTTGGAGATATCGGTTATATGGATGAAGATGGTTATTTGACCATTGTGGATAGAAAAAAAGATATGATTATCGCAAGCGGTTTTAATATTTATCCACAGGAGATTGATGAGGTCCTGATGGGCCATAGGCAAATTTTAGAAGCATGCACCATTGGAGTTTTAGATTCCTATCGGGGAGAAACAGTCAAAGCTTATGTGGTTGCCAGACCAGGTCAGACTATTCCGGAGGAAGAACTGCATGCTCACTGCAAAAAAAATCTTGCTGCTTATAAATGCCCTGAAAGTTTTGTATTTTTAGATGAACTGCCCAAATCTGCTGTGGGCAAGATACTTCGTAGAGAAATCAGGCGTATGGATACAGAGAATTAGAGTATAAAGTTTTGAAAAGAGGCAGAATACAGGCAGGATTAATATTTTTGAATTTTATTTACCTTTAAACACGGGGTTTCGTTTTTCCATTAAAGCGGTGATGGCCTCCATCAGATCTTCATTCATTAGCTGTGCTGCGTTTTTTTGAGCAACATATTCAAGACCTGCTTCAATGCCATTGGTACGGGTAAAGCGCATGGTATCCTTAATACCCATTATAGTGAGAGGAGAATTATCTGCTATCTTATTGGCAAGTTTTTCTGCTGCCTGAAAAAGGTCTTTTTTTGTTTCATACATATGGGTGATCAGGTTGATCTCAAGAGCTTTTTTGGCAGAAAAATCCTTGCCAGTAAAAATCAATTCTCTGGCCCATGGTTCTCCTACTATATCTGGCAGGCGCTGCAATGTACCAAGATCTGCGATCACACCAAGTTTTGTCTCCCGCACACTGAAGATTGCGTCATTTGATGCAAGCCTGATATCACATGCACATATAAGATCAACACCTCCACCTATACAATGGTTATGGATGGCTGCTATAACTGGTTTTTGACATTGAATAACAGCATTGTTACTCTTCTGGCCTTTTAAAATTATTTTGCGTAAATTTTCTCTGGAATCAGCTCCTTTGGATTGTAACAGGCCAGCCAGTGACATAAGATCAATACCAGCTGTAAAACATTTGCCTTCTCCTTTTATTATGGCAGCTCTAATCTGGGGATCGTCATCAATATCAGTAAATATTTCAACCATGCTCGAAAAAAAATCAAACGTCATTGCATTGAGTTTATCCGGGTTGTTCATGATGACAAAGGCGATATGTCCTTTTTTTACAACTTTTATTGGTGCTGATTCAGTCATACCAAGTACCAGTAAATGCTTTTTTGTCTTTTGTCAAGAAACAGCTAAAATTTTTTATAATTCGGAAAAATATCAGCTCCAAAAGAATGGGAAATGTCAATATTATGATTTTGCTTTTTGGTTGTATAATTGATTTTTTTTGTGAAATTATTTGTAGTTGG
>JAOZRY010000584.1 GCA_029939965.1 Bacteroidales bacterium
GCATAACATATTATAACATAATGATATATAGGAATAATTGCAAGTATAATTTGTATTTTCAAATCATCAAATCATTGAAGCATCAAATCATTTTAGCATTGAAGCATTAAATCATTAAATCATTTTAGCATCAAATCATTTTAGCATTAAATCATTTTAGCATTGAATCATTTTAGCATTGAAGCATTTAATCATTGAATCATTGAATCATTTAATCATTGAAGCATTAAAGCATTTTTTTGAATTAAACAATTGTTCGTAGTCATAATAAATCAGGATAATGTCAATTTTTAGATCAGTTAAAGTATTAATTTTTGATTGGGGCGACACGATTATGCAAGACTTTAAGTTGCCCGGGTCGATGTGTGATTGGGATATTGTGGCATGGATGCCTGGTGCTGAAACCGCGTTAAAGATACTTGCGGCAAATTTTACTTGCGTAATAGCTACAAGTGCCGATCATTCAGAAACTGAAGAGATGATTAAAGCCTTGAAAAGAGTTGGTGCTGACCAATATTTTCATCATTTTTATTCATCAAAACAATTGGGATTTAAAAAACCAGACCCACGTTTTTTCGAAGCCATTTCGACACAGCTTAATATTAATTGTGAGAGATGTATGATGATTGGAAACCTTTATGAAAAGGATATTGTTGGTGCTAAAAGTGCCGGAATGCAAACAATTCTTTTTGATCAAAGAAAACAAGATGTGGATTTTCCGGATGCTGATATAGTGATTAATAGTATGGATGAGTTAGTAAATATGTTCAGATAAAAATATGCAGCAATACCTAAAAATTATTTTCCTTTTTATACTAATAATCCCTGTTTTCCTTTTTTCACAAGAAGAATACCCAAAGGATTATTTTACCTCACCGGTCGATTTTAATATGGCTTTGTCGGGTACTTTTGGTGAATTGCGCACAAACCATTTTCACTCAGGTATCGATATTAAAACTTTTGGCGTATTGGGTAAACAACTCAAAGCTGTTGCCGATGGTTTTGTGTCGAGAGTGGCTGTTTCGCCAGGAGGCTTTGGTAAGGCTGTTTATGTTCAGCATCCCAATGGTTATAGCTCCGTATATGCCCACTGCCGGAGTTTCTCGAAAGAGATAAACGATTGGGTGAAAAGTGAGCAGTACCGGTTACAATCATTTCAGGTAAACCTGTTTCCTGATGAAAATCAATTTGTTGTTAAGCAAGGTGAGGTTATAGCCTTTTCGGGGAATTCGGGTGGCTCCATGGGGCCACATCTTCATTTTGAAATTCGTGAAACCAATGGGCAAATACCTGTTAATCCGTTACTTTTTGGCTTTGATGTTAAGGATTATATCAGGCCAAAAATTAATAAACTTAAAGTATATCCTTTTGATAACTATAGTTTCATCAACGGAAAGCATCAAACTCTGGAACCTAAACTTGCCGGCTGGGGGTTGGAGTACAGAATTATTTCAGACGACACCTTAAACCTTTGCGGAAAGTTTTATTTCGGGATTAGCACACACGACCGGTTAAATGATTCAAATAATAAAAATGGAGTTTTTTCGATCGAACTCTTTCTGGATTCGGTGTTGGTTTATAGCCACAAAATGGTGAGTATTCCATTTACTGAGGGTAGATATGTAAACAGCTTAATTGATTATGCCGATTATAAAACTGAAAAGATTCGGTTTCAGAAAACATACATCGAACCCAATAATCAGTTGTCAGTTTACGATATGTTTTCAGGAAATGGCGTTTTTTGTTTTATCGATGATGAAATACATCATTTGGAGTATGTGGTAAAAGATGCTCACAAAAATGAATCCCGATTAAATTTTTATATTAAATCATCGCCACCGGATTTTACGGATGTAATAACCATTAAACCAACCAAACAGGAAAATATTTTTTACTGGGATACAGATAATGAATTCAACGCTGAGGGTATTCGTATGTTAGTTCCAAAAGGAGCTTTATACGATACTCTTAATTTTATTTTCTCGATGGAAGAATCAGGTTTAGATTATTTTTCGCCTATATACAAAATCCATTTTTCAGGTAAAGCCATTCATAAATATTGTGAACTTTCCATTAGGCCGGTTGGCTTGCCCGATGATATGGCTGATAAAGCATTGATCGTTAAAATTGATGAAGATAACATTATTGCAGCCGGGGGTAAATTTGACGGGAAATGGATGAAAACAAGAATAAGAAGCTTTGGCAATTATACAATAGCTATAGATTCTACTCCCCCCCAAATAACTCCAATTAATGTATATCATCGTAAAAATATTTCCGGTCAGAAAACCATAAAGATTAAAATTGAAGACGAGCTTTCGGGTATAAAAAATATTGAGGCAAGGCTAAATGATCGTTGGGTGTTGATGGATTGGGACCCGAAGAATGATCGTCTTACATACTTTATTGATGAAAGAATGAAATCCGGAGAAAATAGATTTGAATTGGAAGTTGAAGATGAACGTGGAAATATATCTAATTTTGAAACAATAATTGTGTGGTAGTTTCTGAGAATTTGATGACATCTTTCATTTCTCGGTTTACCCCGTGAAATAATAACACAAAACGATAATAGATTTAACAGGATATATCGGACTAAGCTGACCCCAAAGGATCGGATAAAAAACGCCAAAAATCGGAGCATATTGACCCCTATTTTTAATCATATATTGAGATGATTTTGGTTATTTAGTGGTACTAATATTTTATCACTGAACAATAAACACGATGGCATACATTAATCAACAAACCGGTGAAGTTGTTCCATGCCAGATATTTGTAGCCTGTCTGGCCTATTCCGATTACAGTTTCGTGATGGCA
>JAOZRY010000585.1 GCA_029939965.1 Bacteroidales bacterium
ATTGAACATCAATAAGGATATCCATCAATCTGGTTTTGTCCTTATTGTACTTTTCAATGATGTTCTGTACACTTGTTGCCATAAACTTTTTATTATTTATAGTTGATAAACTACTTTATGTTGAAAATCAGTTATTTGTCATTCTCTTATTCACTAAAAAAATAAATTCCAGTGTTGTTAAATTATTAACAACGCAAATCTAATCTGAAAAACCAATTGCACAAAGAAGCTTCAAAATTTAGAAGTATTATAAATAGTTTCGCAAGCTTAAACGATTGAATAATAGTATTATAAATAGAATTTAGAATAGTTTTAAATTTGAGACTCATATTTGATTTATTTTGTACTATTTTTCAATCTTAAATTATAACAAAAAGTAGTACTGATTTTTTCAGGTTAAAGTAGGTTTCATAAAAAATCAATTGCCCTGACTTTCCATTCAGGGAGTAGATAGATTGAAATTATCCCGTTACATGGCCGGAGAATTTTAAAATGATAGACTTTACAGGTAAACACTTTTTAAGATTAACAAAATTAAATGAGATATTTTATAGAATTATCGTATGATGGCACCAGGTATCATGGGTGGCAGATTCAAGATGGGGCTGTTACAGTGCAGGAAGTTATGGAAAAAGGGCTGAAATTTAAAATTGGCCTGAATGGAAAAATTACCGGCTGTGGCCGTACAGATACAGGGGTTCATGCAAGGCAGTTTTTTGCTCACTTCGATCTTTCGGCAAATATGCATGAGAGTAAATTGAGGGATGTAGTTTATTCGCTCAACACTTTTTTACCAAAAGATATTTCTGTTAGCAGAATTTTTAGGGTAAATGATTTTGCTCATGCTCGTTTTGATGCCCTTACAAGAACCTATAAATACTATATCAATTTTATACAAGACCCATTTAGCCGTCATTTTGCATGGGTATATCCATTAGATTTTGATGTTGATATGATGAATAGGGCATCATCTATTTTAATGGAATACACTGATTTTACAAGCTTTGCAAAATTACATACCGATGTAAAAACAAATAATTGTAAAATTTCGCATGCAAATTGGGAGAAACAAAAAGGACAGCTCATTTTTACAATAACTGCTGATCGTTTTTTACGGAATATGGTTCGGGCTATTGTAGGTACAATGGTAGAGGTAGGGCGAGGAAAGCTTTCCGTAAATGATATTCATCAGATTATTATTAGTAAAAACAGGAGCAAGGCGGGAATGTCGGTACCAGCGCGGGGTTTGTCTTTGGAAAAGGTTGAATATGATTGGCCAGGTATCTTCGGGCTGTAATTTCAGTTTCCGGTTTATTTGTAAAAATTGATTAGTATGGTCAATTATCACTTACTTGTTAATTTTTAAATTTGTATTTAGACCCACATACCGCAGTACCACAGGGGCAGTTATTTATAGTTTACTTATGGAAATCATCAACTTTATATACAATCACTAAATTATACTGTATCAATAAAAAAACTGACCGAATACATATTATTAGTTGAGACAGAACAATTGTTAATTGAAAAACAGTAGTTGTTAAAGTTTAATTTTGCCATTCATACATATAGATATTTACATATAAAACTATCCATGAAAACCAGGAGAGACTTTATTAAAATATCGGCCTTGGGAACAGCGGGAGTCACATTGGCTGGCGGCATGTTATCCTTTGGCCGGGATTCCTCAGCTCTGGATGAACTTGCTAAAAAAACAAAGCCATTTAACAAGCAAAATCGCTATCCTACATACTGCGAAGTTTGCTTTTGGAAATGTGCCGGCTGGACTTACACCGATGAGGACAATAAAATCGTTAAAATTATTGGGAACGAAAACGATCCGCATTGCAATGGAAGATTATGCCCCAGGGGTACAGGCGGAATTGGAATGTATTATGATAACGACCGGTTAACTCAACCACTGATAAGAACTACCTTAAACGGCGAACAAACTTTTAGGAAAGCAAGTTGGGAAGAAGCACTGGATATTATTGCAAAGAAGATGAAGGAAATAGCCGGAAAATATGGCCCTGAGTCTTTTGCATTGTTTAACCATGGTTCGGCAGGGAAACATTTGGGGCACTTGTTTAAAGCTTATGGATCAACCAACATTACAGCACCTTCGTATGCACAATGCCGCGGACCGCGTGAAGTTGGCTTTGCGGCTACTTTTGGCAGTGGTGTTGGTTCGCCCGAACCAACAGATATCCGTGATACAAAATGCCTTGTATTGATTGGGTCGCACCTGGGCGAAAACATGCATAACAGTCAGGTGCAGGAAATGTCGGATGCTATTGATAATGGTGTTTCTATCATAACAGTTGACCCAAGATTATCGACCGTAGCGAGTAAATCAAAATTCTGGCTACCCATAAAACCAGCCACTGATCTTGCATTGCTACTTGCCTGGATTCATGTTATCATCAACGAAGAGTTGTACGATAAAGATTATGTAGAACAATATACTTATGGATTTGATTTGTTGAAAAAACATGTCGAAGACATGACTCCCGAATGGGCTTATGGCATCACTACTATCAAACCTGATGTTATTAGAAATACAGCTCGCGAAATGTCTGATGCTGCTCCCTCTGTTATCATTCACCCCGGACGACATGTAACATGGTATGGCGACGACAGCCAACGGGCACGGGCAATGGCTATTCTAAATGCATTGCTTGGATCATGGGGTAGCCGTGGAGGTTTTTATTTTAAAGAAAGTGTTAAAGTCCCTCATTTCCCACATCCTGATTATCCAAAGCCAAAATGGTCGTGGCGCGATACACTTAACGGAAAATATCCGCTTGCCGGTCTGGC
>JAOZRY010000586.1 GCA_029939965.1 Bacteroidales bacterium
GTAGAAATAGGAGGACAGGCTGTTACATATCTTGTTGGTGAAATTGTTGTTTGAAACATTGATGTTGAGATGTTTTTTTAATTTGCATTGAATGGGGGTGTCCGCTTGAATCAACTGTTCGGGCAGGTTTGTCGTTTTTTCATCAACTGAATTTATCTCACAAATGCAACTTTACCAACAATCTTTTCATTCATTATTTGTTCCTGACGGTTCTTTGTTTTCGTTTAACTGTCCGTACCAGTTTATTCGTTTTGATAAATGCATTATCAGGGCAAGGATAATAAACAGGCCGATACTTCCAAGAAGCAATGAATAATCTTCCAGTTGAAGGATGACAAATAAGAAAATATACAGTACAGTTAATGCAATGGAAGTAACCATGCCCAGGGTTATACTTTTGAAAATACTGTGTGAATAAACTGTTATAAGGCCAATAATTGCCAGGGCCGAAATTAGGTAAGCCAAGTTAAACCCCAGGTGTTCGGACAGGGATAAAAGCAATGTGTAAAATAGTAAAAGCCCAAAACTAACAAGCAGGTACTGAACCGGGTGTATCCTTTTTTTGTTAAGGATTTCAACAAACAGATAAATGAGGAATGTTAGCGAAATAAACATAATGGCGTATTTGGCCGAGCGCATTGTTTTTTGGTATTCATCCACCGGGAAAAGCAGGTTTACCCCAAATATAGGATTTGATATGTTATGAGAATAATCCATTTGATCCCAATTTTGTGCATAAATGGGAGTTGCTGTGGGGCCGGTCAACTTATAAGTTTCATCAATCCAGTATTGAGGGTAATTTCTATTGAGGTGAAGTATAGTCCATTCTGCTTCAAACCCATCATTCGATATTTTTCTGCTGTCGGGAAGAAATGATCCGCTGAAACTTGGGGTAGTCCACCCGGAGTTTAATTTAACTTTTGTGGTTTTCCCAACAGGTGTAAAATACAGGCATTTGCTACCGTTCAGGTTTATGTTAAAGTTGAAATCAAATGAAATGCCGGTATCGGAAACCGGGACTTTTGCTGTAAAACCCGACCGGGCTATTGTCTTGTTTTCTGTTCCCGGCTCAACCGAAATGTTTTTGCCCTGCCAAACAATTTTAATTTCATTTTGGATCCCCCTCATGTCGGTCAGGCCAAAAACAAGTGAGGCGTTTTTCCAATCAACATTTTCCGGAATTATCCCAATCTTTGTTAAGTCAGGTATTCGAAATTCTCCCTTTAGCTCCAGATCGGATCCATAAACAATAACTTTGTAAATTCCCCTATAACGGATTTCAGGATTTATTTTCCCGTCAATATCAAGTGATTCGGGCAAAACAAAGAGCTTTCTCCAGGTTTTATACATTTCATTATTTCTTATATCAATCTCAAAATAGGGCAAAACCAGTACAGGCCCGGTGAGTGCTTGCATTTTCCCCCACTTGTCGCTAACCTCCATTACCACCTTGTCGCGTGTAAACTTCCGTTCTTCAATTAACCGCTGGATCATTACAACGGGGATTAACAATAGAAGGATTAAAAATCCGGTTACACCAATCTTCAGCGAGATTGAGCGTGACAGCCTGTTGGTAATTTCATTGATTGTTTTCATCTTTTCCATTTTTAAAAGTACTTTGAAATACAAAGTAATAGGTTAAAAAAATTATTTATTGTTGATTAGGCTTTCCAGTGCTTCGATGTGTTGTTTAAATAACTGTCTGCCATATGCAGTTACTATATAACTGGTCCTTGGTTTTCTGGCGATAAATTGTTTTTTGATCTCTATCAGATCTTTATCTTCGAGTGTTTTAAGGTGACTGGCCAGGTTGCCATCGGTTGTGTCCAACAGTGCTTTCAGGGTATTAAAATCTACTCGGTCGTTTACCACAAGTATCGACATAATACCCAGCCTTATCCGGTTTTCGAATGCTTTATTTAACTTTGAGATAATATCTTTCATCGTTCATATCTAAAATACATTACCGATCCATAGACGATATGCAAAACACCAAAACCCATTGCCCAAAACAACAATCCATAATTGATAAATATTCCTGCCAAAATCCCTAAAATTATTTCAAAGATGCCGAGGTAGTGTATTTCACCCAGTGTATATTTTCCTGCATTTACCAGGGCCAACCCGTAAAATATCAATGTTGCCGATGCCACAAGTGAATCAGCATTACTGTTAATAAGGATCAAAACAAAAATGCCTCCCGCTATAAGTGGAATAAACAGATGGGTTAGAATTCGTTTGGTTGTGTGGTCCCATAAAGGCAAGCCGTGTTTTCTGGCTTTTCTCCATGAAAAGTATAATCCTGATGCAAGTGCTAAAAACAGTACCGATACCCCCAAAAAAAACAGGGGCATTATGGTATCAATTCCCGTAGGGGGATATATGAAATACAAGAGAGGAAAGAATTCATCGTATTTTGCCTGGTCCAAAACCAAAATATAATGGGCAATTGCTGCTCCTGTCATGGCAATAATTCCGGCTGATATGCCGGATAGCCCACTTAACGACAAGAAGCGTGAAGAGCGCTCCATCATGCTTTTAATTTTACTAAGGTCTTGAATATGTTTCGATTTAGTTTCCATAATAAACAAAATTAAAGTACTTTGAAACACAAAGTAAAAATGAAAAACGAACAATTCAAGTTTTTATTTTGCCTTGTGCCAATTATAAACAACTATTTTTTATGAAACAATTTACCGACCATCGCAACTATACCACAACTATCTTATTGATGTCCCTGGTGATTTTTACCATAGTTTACTGCAATAACCGTATTTTTGGCTAAAATTTTATCATGCTACCGGTCAAAAT
>JAOZRY010000068.1 GCA_029939965.1 Bacteroidales bacterium
ACCCATACTGGGTTAATCAGAATATTTTATCGGTAGCCGGGTAAATTTCCTCCCTTGTCCTGGCGGCTATGCATACGTTCGCGATTGTTATTTTTCTTCAATTTGTCCAGATTAACGTAGGTAGCCTAAAATTTCTAATTGATCTAATTGCACTAAATAAAAACCAATTTCTAATTTCCAACATCCAACATCCAACATCCAACATCTAACATCTAACATCTAACATCTAACATCCAAATTCAATCTTCTAACATCTACCCTCTACCTTCTTTTTGGCTATCCCAATTTATTTATAGCAATCAACTTTTTATCTGCTTCGGCCCAATCGAGGGAATGAATTTTTAGTTTGCTGATCCATTTATATTCAGCATGTTCTCTCAGGCTAATATCTCCTGATTCTATTGTGCATAAAAAAGGGATAAGCTGTATGGATTTTTCGGGATAAATGTGTTTTACCGCAATTAACCGTATTATTGGTTTAGCCACTATTCCTAACTCCTCGTAAATCTCCCTGATAATGCACTCCTGAGTCGTTTCGTCTTTTTCGATTTTGCCTCCCGGAAATTCCCATTTGCCGGCAAGGTGCATGTTGTCCGATCGTTTTGTAGCCAGAATTTTATCACCATCAATAAATATTGCACAGGTTACATTTATCATTTTCGTTTGAGTATTTTTTTTGCTTTTTTTGCTATATTATTTGCTGATAATCCATATTTTTCCATCAATTCGTTAGGTTGTCCTGATTCGCCAAAACAATCGGACATTCCAATTAATTCCATAGGTATCGGACAATTTTTTACAATTACTTCGGCCACAGCACTACCAAAGCCTCCCATTGTTTGGTGCTCTTCGGCTGTAATAATAGCTCCGGTTTCATGGGCCGCATCAATAATTATTTTTTCATCGATTGGTTTTATGGTGTGGATATTTATAACCCTTGCCGAAATGTTATCTTTTTGCAAAATTTCGGCAGCTTGCAGAGCTTCCCAAACCATAAGGCCGGTAGCAATAATTGTTAAATCATTTCCGGATTTGAGCAGTTGCCCTTTGCCAATTTCGAAATCCTGATTTTTGGAGGAGAAGTTGGGGACTGCCTCTCGTCCGAAACGAATGTAAACCGGACCGGTTAAATCAAGAATCGCTTTTTGGGTAGCTATTTTGGTTTGTGCAGCATCGCAAGGCGAAATTACAGTTATGTTGGGCAAAACACGCATTATGGCAATATCTTCCAGAGCCTGATGTGTGGCACCATCGGGGCCCACAGATATGCCAGCATGAGCACCACCTATAATAATATGTACGTTGTTGTAACACGCCGAAATTCTAATTTGATCGGTGGTGCGCAAAGCCGCGAAAACGGCATAAGTTGCAAATACCGGTATTTTTCCTGAAAGAGCCATTCCGGCAGCGGCAGCTACACAATTTTGCTCAGCAATTCCCATCGAAATAAATCGGTGAGGAAACATATTGGCAAACAAATCCATGCCAACCGATTTTGTGATATCAGCACCTATGCCAACCACATTCTTGTTTATACCGGCTGCTTCAAATACGCCTTCACCAAATCCTGTTTTTGTAGGTTTATCCCCTCTGTTTTTGTACATTATTTTTATGATATTAAAAATCAGATAATCTGAAGTTAAAAATCGTTGGCTTGTTTATCGTATATTAAAAAATTCATTTTTGGTTTCCTGATTCAAGTTCATCAATAAACTCTTCCGCTTCGGTATTTGATGGGGCTTTTCCATGCCAGGTATAATCGTTTTCGATGCGCTTAACGCCTTTCCCCATCAAGGTATTTGCTATTATTACAATTGGTTTATCCAAAATACTCTTAGCACTTTCAAAGGTTTGTATCAAATCCACAATATCATTACCATTACATTCCAAAACCTCCCATCCAAATGCTTTCCATTTTTCATTAAGGGGCTCAATTTCCATAACTTGGCTCACTTCTCCATCGATCTGAAATTTATTTCTGTCCACAATTGCTATAAGATTATCGAGCTTATAATGAGCAGCACTCATAGCAGCTTCCCATATCGCCCCTTCCTGTAGTTCACCATCGCCGGTAATGCAATAAATCCTATGATTTTTGTTATCTATTTTTGCAGCTATGGCCATTCCTGTTGCTACCGATAAGCCCTGTCCGAGCGATCCTGCCGAAAGCTCCAACCCCGGCAGGCCATGATCTCGTCCGGGATGCCCTTGCAATCTCGAACCCAACTTTCTGAGTGTAAGTAGTTCTTTATTGGGGAAGTATCCGGTAGTAGCCAAGGTGCAGTACAGAGCAGGGGCAACATGTCCGATTGATAAAATTAACCGGTCGCGGCAGGACCATTCCGGAAATTTGGGGTCATGATTCATCCCGTTAAAATATAGTACCGTAAACACATCGGCCAACCCAAGGCTACCTCCCAAATGCCCACTTCCGGCACTGCATAAACTTCTAATAATTTTAATGCGAATTGAGTTGGCAGCATTTTTTAACTCTTGTACCGATGTTATCTTTTTTAATTTCATATATAATAATTCAATCCGTATATTCAAACTTCATAACTCCAAAATAAATGTTTATCCGGCAAAATATCAAAAAATTTCTCCACATATTGCTGTTATTACTGAATTTGCATTGATTCTAAATAGTATTTTGAATATAATTGCACAGATTTTCAGTCGGAGTACTAACGCAATTAATTTTTACATTTATGTTTATCAAAAGAATTATTACAGGAATCTGTTTTCTAATTATCACATCAGTAAGTTTTTCACAGACCACCGATTTTTATTACAAAGAAAAAGGACGCAATCAATACTCTGCAACTATTTATTTTTCAAGTAATAATGGCGCAGAAGATGTTTCAACAGATGAGTTTTTAAATTATCAGAATGTTTATTTTACAATAAAGCCAAATGCCGGAAGCGAGAAAAATTGCTTTAAAGAAAGCGAATTGGAAGATTGGTTTTCGAAAGTGGGGCTTTATCAAAATGGTGTGGAGATAAAAAAATCAGCTACTCCAAAAGGTTTTATTAATGCTGATTCAAAAATTGATCGGGTTGTTCTCTCTTTTCCCAAAAGAGAAGTAAAACTGTATAAGCCATTTGTTTTTATAAATTTAATTGACACAACAAGTGCTTTAGAGATTGAGGATAAATATTACAATTTATACTTTAAGTATCTTCCCATTTATGAGCAGGGGTTGGAGTTGAGCGATAATATGGAGTATGTAAAAACTTTTGAAACTGTATTGAAAATTATTGAAGATGCCGAAATCAATGCGGAAATTAAATATTATGGATTTTATGAGCACTCTTCGGAAACTTTGCTTCAGACAGCCGTACGGCAATATGCTGATAGCTTAAGTAATATGATGGATGCGGCCAATAAAGAATTCCTAAGAAAAATCGACATTTCGAGTCTCAACAAAATCGATTCGATTTGTAGCCTCATGGAAGATTGCAAAAAAATCTTTATGCCATTTTTCCAAATGGATTTGCCAAATAGTAAGATTTATTACGAGGAATACTTAGGAATGCTGGAAGATGCTAATAATGCCCGTTTTGACGACTATGATTTATATAAAAGCAAAGTGCTTCAGTTTTTGGAGGTCGAAGATTACAACTTATATAAGTTTAATCTCTTTATTGATTTATTAGCCCGAATGACAACCGGTCTTGATACACTTAAATTGCTCAATGGTATGGACACATTGAGCGTTTCTGCTATTGATGAAATGAAGAAGAAGAAAGAAGAGCTTATTCTCATCGGCTGGTATCAGGATTTTAAAACTATTGTTAAAATGTTGAACCGGGAAATTTTGGATAGCGGTGAGATATTTAATGATTCGATTATGGCCAATCTTCAGAGGTTAAAAGTATTTGAACATCAACCATATCAGCAAATATTTTTGGCATTTAATGAATTGGCAAATAATGAAATGTTATTTGTAAATTACCTCCGAAATGCACTAACATATTGTACCGATGAGGATTTACTTCTTAATATGGAGATGTGGATTTTGAGTTACAATCTGACATACCAGAATTTATCAGAATCTACTGTGCATAAAATCAACAAAGGCATTAGGATGGTTAATCAACAAAGCTGGGATGAAGCAGCTTCCACTTTTAGTACCATCACCCGACAGGCAAATACGATAGCACCACCATGGTATTTTTTGGGCAAAATACAGTTTACACAAGATGAAGTGTTTTCGGCAGAAGCGAAGTTTAACAGGGCACTTGCCATTTATCCTGAATATATTGCACCTCGATTATATACTTTCAAACTGATGTATGATCAGGGTGAAGTGGAGATGTTGCTTCCAGAAATTGAAGAAGCATTACTTATTAATGATATTTGGTTTTTTCATTTTTGGCGTGCCAGGGCATTGTTTGCACTTCAAAAATATAAAGAAACTGTTATTGAACTCGAACAACATTGTATAAGGCTGAATCCATACAGCATCGAAGAGTTTTTCCTGCTTGGCGATACATACAAGGCCATGAAAAAATATGATCTTGCACGCAAAGCATACATGAAAACCAATGAAATTGACATGTATAAAGCGGAAGGCCTGTACGACCGAAAAATGCAAGAATTAAAAGCGGAAAGTGAGTAGTTTTTTATCGGGGTATTGCATCCCGTGTTTGTTTTGCAACAGAACGAAGAAGAATTGGAAAAGCGAAAACTCCTGGTCTAAACTTTTTTGATCTCTAATTTTCGTAAATCCAGAAATCTTTTTTCTACCTTATCCGAAAACTTCTGACGCACAGAGAATCTAAGTGAGCAGGTCATTTGAAAATCCTGTGTAACGATGTTAAGACTTTCTTCTTTAATTATTCGCATTACATCATTCATGTCAGCATATTCAAAAGTAACATCATACTCATCATTAACTATTTTGGTGATGATATGGTTGTTTTGGATTGCATCAAGTGCAGCAAATTTATAGGCATTAATCAAACCTCTAACTCCAAGCTTTATTCCGCCAAAATATCGGATAACAACAATAAGGCTGTTGGTAAGATCGTGCGAAAGCAATTGTCCGTGTATAGGTTTTCCGGCTGTCCCTGAGGGTTCGCCATCATCATTTGCCCTGTATTCTTCCTTGTGGTTTCCAATAATATACGCATAGCAGTGGTGGCGGGCATCGTAATACTGTTTTTTTAATGCTTCCAGTTCTGTTTTTATCTCTTCTTCGGATTGGCAGGGTATGGCATGAGCAATAAATTTACTTCCTTTATCTTTAAAAAGACCTTCCGATTTTTTTCCAAGTGTTTTGTAAGTATCAATAATTTCCATAGTTAGGGAGCAAAAGTAAAGATTAATGTTCATCGAGCAAATCAGGTCTTCGGCTTTTTGTTCTTTCTATCGATTTCTCGATTAGCCAATTGCCGATGGCTTTCTCGTTGCCCGAAAGTAAAATATCAGGAACTTTCCAGCCATTGTAATCGGCGGGGCGTGTATAAACCGGCGGACTAAGCAACCCATCCTGAAACGAATCGGACAGGGCAGAGGTTTCATCGCTTATCACTCCGGGGATAATCCTTACAATACTGTCGGCCAAAACTGCAGCTGCCAATTCACCACCGGTAAGTACATAATCTCCAATCGAAATTTCGCGTGTAATGTAGTGCTCCCTAAGTCTTTGGTCGATGCCTTTGTAATGGCCACACAAAAAAATGAGATTGTTGAGCGTTGACAAATGGTTCGACATGGTTTGTTTTAGAACTTCACCATCAGGAGTCAAGAATATTATTTCATCATAGTTGCGTTCAGATTTTAGAGTATCGATGAGGCTGGCAATTGGTTGGATGGTCATTACCATTCCGGCACCATGCCCGTAAGCATAATCATCAACACGCCGGTGTTTGTTTGCGGTGTATTCGCGAATATTGTGGAGGTGGATTTCGGCCAGTCCTTTTTCCTTAGCTCTTTTTATTATCGAATGATTAAAAGGCCCGTCAAATATCTCTGGAAATATGGTAAGTATGTCGATGCGCATAGTGTGGTGATGTATTGATTATTGTTGAAGGTTTTTTTATTTCCGTTTTTTTAAATACAGGTAATCCAGATAATAAAGCAGTTTTACTGATAAGCTATTATCGGCTGGAGAGTTGAGGGTTTTTTGAAGATTGTTAAAGAATTTGTCGGTTATTTCGGATTCGTTGTAGGTTAGGATGGCGTTTTTCCATGCAATAGCAAGCTCACTGCCTGGGGCAAACTCCCAACGTAGAATCATATCTACATTAAATGCATTAAAGTTAAAATCGTTGTTTTCGTTGTAGTCTGTATTTTGGAGATATCCGTCATCATCTAACAAATAAAACTGATCGTACTTTGCTATCAGCCAGTAATGTCGCAGCCTGAAATCGAGTGCAAGCAGGTTATTAAAAATGTAGGTTGTCGAAAAAACATTCTCCACAGTTTGCAAGTTGCGGCGGCCAAAAATAATTTCATTAACGTTATCAACATTTATATCGTCCACATATCCTATGTTGTTCATGTCATTTTCATAATCAAATATCAATTTAAACGAGAGCTTGTCGTTTGTGCGCCACCTCGGCGATAATGCTATATTCCATTCTGTTTGATCATATTTTGCCGATCGTTCAAAGCTACCCTGAACATCTACAATAAAAGCTTTTCGATAATCGGGCGAAAGATAACTGCTTATTTCCCATGATGCAGGTTGAACAAAAACCCGTCCTTTGGTTCGGGCTTCATAAAAATCGTTTTGATCAAAAGGAAGCGACTCGATGTTGAAACCTACTGATAAACGATTTCTAAAAGTACCTCTCGAATGTACATTAATACCAAATTCGATAAACTCGTGTGGAGAATAAAGCGTTTGATGCCATAACGAAATACTATTATACCATGATAATAATCTCCAGAAAGGATCGTAAAAATTATATTGGAGATTCATAGAATGGCCAATTTCATTGTTTGCATGCAAGAAACCCAAATCGTTAGGGTTGTAAGTATCGTTTTCGACCCAGCGTGTAACACGAGCCCTGAACTGACCGCTGGTTTTGGCGAGTGAAATATTGTAGGTAAACCCCAAATCGGCTGATGAAGACGGGTTATATTGCTGGCTGAGATTAAATTTTCCATTAATACAATAAGACGAATTTTTGTCGAAAAACTGAAACTCCGTTCCGGTAACATTGGCTGTGTAGTAGTTTTTGCCTTTATAAACATT
Organism: Bacteroidales bacterium; assembly: GCA_029939965.1. Taxonomy (GTDB): domain Bacteria; phylum Bacteroidota; class Bacteroidia; order Bacteroidales; family 4484-276; genus SABY01. Next base: position 7,209 of record JAOZRY010000068.1, read on the forward strand.
AGTATTGAAAAAGCTAATATATGAATTGTTTTTAAGGCTTTGATCTAGTACTACCATATTGTAATTGCTGAAAGGCTGGGTTTCTATTTTGCGCGTTTTACCGGTTGTAGAATCCGTAATAGTTGCAAAAGTGTGCAACGACATAGCATTAAAAACTCCTATACCAAGCCCTTTGTTTGTGCGCCCCGAAACCTTGGTGGCATTAATGAGTTTGGTTTTTGATGGATTATCCGACACATATTCGCCTTCATTTATACTATCGTAAACGGCACCATATCCATCCGGAATGTTGCCAACCCTGCGAGTATAAAAAATATTTCCTTTATCAAAAAGTTCGGTGCCCTCAGTAAAAAATGGCCTTTGTTCTTCGTAATACACCTCGAATGGTGAAAGATTAAATATTTCGTCATCCGATTGTACCTGCCCAAAATCAGGGATTAGTGTCATGTCTAATGTAAAACTTTCGTTGATGCCATATTTCAAGTCCATGCCATAATTAAAAGAATATCCCCAGTTGGGATCATCGGCTTTTTTTTCGAGATACCCCGAAACATAAGGTGTAAAAGATAATCGCATTGGAGGTTTAATATTTGTGAGATTAGTTATTTCACCGGCTTGCCGCAGTTTACCTTCAATTTCTTTATCAATAAAATTCCATGTATCCATTTCGCGCTTTCGGCGGATGCTACGTTCAATATTGAAGCCCCATGTTTGGATATCTTTTTCCGGAAATCGTAGTACGGAGTATGGTATTTTTATTTCTGCCGACCAGCCATTGTCCAAAATTTGGACTTTGCTCTGATATACGGCATCCCAGCTCTTATCGTTGTGGTCGTTATAAATTTTCGCATCATACTGTACTCCCGAGGCTGTAGTTCCTAATACAATTGCATTTAAACCATCATTGAATGGGCTGATTGTAAATGCAATGTAATCGGTGTTGAGATTGTCGGTGTCGCGAAACCCCAATTCGGTTAGGATGCTATCGGGGGAGGTGTCGTACATCATAGCTCCGATGTAAATGGCTACATTGTCATAAAGTATTCGAACCTCTGTTTTTTCAGTAGCAGGCGGGCCATTATAAGGGTCGTATTGAACGAAATCTCCTGCAGGAGCAGCTTCCTGCCATATAGGTTCATTCAACAATCCATCAATATTTAAATGATTGGCTATCTTCAGTGCCACTACCTGCTTTTTTTTAGTCTGGCCAAAAACTGTACCTGATATCAAAAAGATTAAAAGTATTGTAAGGGATAAATGAAGTTTCAAAGCGAAATAGATTTGTTGTGTGAAATTAGTTAAACAAGTTTTTATATAATTCGTAATTCTCATCGTCAAAGCAACAAAAAATTACTTTATCAACAAGGTTGTTTATATTAAGAAAATCTTTCACCTCCTCAACTGCAATCATAGCTGCCTTCTTTTTTGGAAATCCATAAACGCCGGTGCTTATATTTGGAAATGCAACCGATTGGAGGTTATTCTCAACAGTTAGTTTTAAGCTTTCGAGGTAGCACGATGCCAGTAACGTTGATTCATTATTTCTGCCTCCTCTCCAAACCGGGCCAACCGTGTGGATTATATGCTTTGCCATAAGATTATATCCTTTAGTAATTTTTGCCTGCCCGGTTTCACAGCCATTAAGCGTTTTACATTCTGCCAATAATGCCGATCCGGCAGCACGATGAATGGCACCGTCAACGCCACCACCACCAAGTAAACTCTTGTTTGCAGCGTTTACAATTGCATCAACTTCAAGTTTCGTAATGTCTCCTTTGATGAGTTTAATTTTGGTTTCCATACTTTTTGTATTAATTGATAAATAATTTCCAGATAATATAAAACAAGCTGAATGACGAAAGAAATGCAATTCCGATCCAGGCATATATTATCAGCCATTTTTTAGGTTTAGCTTCTGCCGGAAAATGCTTATGGGTAATTACTTTATAATTGAGAATTGCAAAAACAGGAGCTGTAACAAATGAAATGGTAGTGGCCATATCTACCATAAATCCCATCGTTCCCGAAAAATATCCAAGCAAAAGTATTGATCCTGCCGCAACTATAGCTATCCACAACCAATATAGTTTTTGGTGGTAATTAGTAATGGTTGTGGATTTCGGAAAAAGTAAAACCGTGGACTTCCGCATAATTCTTGGGTAGGCATCCAAACATGTTATGGTGGTGCTAATCATTGTTGTAAGGGCTGCAATTGCTATTAATGGATAAGCCCAAGTGCCTATACTACCGGTGTACATGCTTATCAACTGCTCTGCAAACACAGTTCCTTTGCCCGACAGTTCTTCGCCCGACCCAAACATGACCAATGCACCCAACGACAAAAATCCTAATGCCAGCAATGCAGCTCCAATATAACCTATTTTAAAATCTAATAATGCCTGTTTCATTGATGGCCGTTTACCAAGTTGATCTTCTTTGGCAACAGACCACAACGAGTGCCACACCGATACATCAAGGGGCGCAGGCATCCATCCAACAAAAGCAATAAGGAATAATATGTCGATATGATTTGTCCAGTCGAAATTTCCACTTACAGATGTACGATCGAAAAAACCCATACTAAAAGCATAAACCACTGCTGAAATTGTAGAGAGCGTGAGGATTATAATTACCCACTTTATTATTGTATCCAAAGTTGAGTAATGCCCCAAACCCAAAACCAGCATTGCAATAAAAAGAATTATGGCGGTAATAAGAGGCATTGGCAGAGTAATGTTGAAAATGTTTGCAAATAAACCAGCAGTAACAATAGTAACTGCTGCCTGAAGCGCAAACATGGTGGCAATGGTTATTAGTACGTACAAGATCAATGTCCATTTTCCAATTTTTGCGTAACCATCAATTAGCGATTTTCCTGTGGCATTGGCATATCGCGGGGCAAATTCCATAAATGGGTATTTAATGGCATTGGCAATAATGAGTATCCAAACCAGTTCAAAACCGTAACTGGCACCTGCCCGTGTTGATTGTACCAGATGAGAGACCCCCACCGCAGCTCCTGCAAATAGCAATCCGGGACCCAGCATTTTCATCAAACTCGTTACTCGCAACATATAAATTTATTTTGGACAAAATTATTAAAAAATTAAAGTTGGGTGGTTGAAGGCAGAAGATGTTGATTTGAAAGCTGTGAGAAGAGTAGTAAAAAAAACAGCTCATTTTAGCCTTGCTTAATAAAATGAGAAACGAATTATTAATGATTCATTAATTTACAGAAGGCCTTTTATGTATTCCAAATCTTCTCCTGTACATTTAGAAATTAGTTCATCCGACATTCCGTTTGCACTCAAATTTTTTATTGTTGAAATTAGCTATTGCTTTTCCTGTTTTAGCTCAATTTCCTTTTGTTCTGCCTTTTGCTTTTCTTTTTCAATTATTGGAATAAGTTTGCTTTCAACGGCTGTTT
>JAOZRY010000587.1 GCA_029939965.1 Bacteroidales bacterium
TCCAAGTTTTAACTAAGGATTTAAATTCAGTACAAGACGGATTTTACAGACAGACAAAACCAAAGGGCGCATCAAAACTTATATTTGAGATTAGAGATGCAATCTTAGCAAATAGAAATTTATACACAGGAATCAATAATGTAATAAATGGTGCAATTACTCCTTTGGAAATCGACGGCGAGATTCAAGGGTGGGAAATTAACTTAACAGGTATTTATAATATAGCAGGAGGTATTTGCTAATGTTGAATAATTCATGCAGAAAATACAGTATTAAAGCGCAGGGCGAAGGCGCAAGTTATGCAACAGGCGGCACTTATGTAAGCCTCCTGGACACACTTTCGGGTATTCCAGAAATAGGTTCAAAACCTATTATAAACGATAAGGCATACACCGGGCAAGAGGGCACAACCGAGGATGGTATAATCGCAGCAGCATTGAAAGATGCCAAGATATCCCTGGAGTGCATCCTTAATCCAGCAACAGCGGACATTATTGTAAACTCAAGCGTCGGTGATCTTACTATTGTAGAAACAGTAGAAGAATATGTATATACTAAAACCAATTCTATAAAGGCGTGTGATATAGTTGCTTCATTACCAGGGAATATGGCATTATCATTTTTCAACAGTTCAAAGACCTCAGAATTAATTGGCCTCAAGGCTAATAATTGGTCATTCAAATGTGCCGGAGAAGATCAAAAATTTACATTTTCAGGTGATTTCATAGGTGAACAAACAAACAATGACGCAACATTTCCAACAGTAGCAAGACCAACATTGAACGATTATTATTGGTCTGGATGTTCTTTTGAAATTGGGTCAGTGGCTGAAACCGGAACGATTAGAAATATAGAAATCTCAGGAACAAGCAACTTAACAGAGTTCAGAGATGGTAATGCTGAATTATCGGAGCCACAGAGAAGATCAGTCTTGCCGGTTATAAGTTTTGATATTTTAGATGATGCGGCTCATGCTTGGAAAACTATATCTGAGGGTCAGACTTTAAATCAATTTCAGTTTAAATGTACTGGCACAACTATACTCGGTGACGCAGCTACTTATCCAAGCGTCACATTTGAATTTGCTAAATGCAGAGTTCTCGAAGTAAAAGAAAATGATGATAAGGCCGGTTTATTAATGTGGACAGTAAAGCTTGAACCTATCGCAGATTCTACCACTAAAGTATATGGCTCTGTAATAGTTGTAGATGGCAAAGCTACTTTATAAGCGAGGGATAATATGAATTTTTTTGAGAGTATGGATAGCGCAAAAATTGTAAATAAATTGTTCGCCAAACCATCCGGCATAGAGTTAAATATTATAGCTCGGATTAAAGAATTTACCGGCACAGATATGATCATGCTCAATAAGTGTTCTACTTCTAAAAAAGATGTTGAAGCCTTGAAAAGCGGTAATGCTGATGATGGTATTTTAAATCATGTTGCTGATTCTATGAATCATTTATTTAAAATGGCAATATCCACTATTGAATTTCATCTTGTTGATGGTAAGTCTTTCAAAGCTGAAACTGAAGAAGAACTGTTATATGCGTTTTCTAATCTTAGTTCTGCTGAAGCAACTTGGCTAAGATCTGAAATTGAAAAAGTGAATCCGGCTTTAAAAGGCAACGGTGGTCTCAGTCAAAAAAAAAATTAATCTTAGACTCAGTCTCTAAGGGGCAACATATTGATGTTCCTGGAGATTTGATTCAAGATATTAAGAACGCAAGGATCATAGACAAGTTTGGTTATCAATTTTTTAAAGAAATGCCTTATAACAAAGCTCTAGAATACTATGAATTGATTAGCATTTTAGGAGGAGAGAAATAATGACCACAGAAATAGTAAAAGTCAAATATACCATAGAAGATCAACTCTCCAAAGGCCTTAAGGAAATTACGGACGAGTCTAAAGAAGCGGTGCAAAACCTTGAGAGTATGGCTGAAACAACAGGCAAAGTAACCAAAGCGTTCGGCGCAATGACTCTTGTCGGTGTTGCTGCAATAGGCGGAACTATAGCGTTATCTGAGAAACAAATAATTGCTGAAAGAAGAGTTGAACAGACTATCAAGTCTACTGGTAGCGCAGCAGGATTTACAGCGGAGCAGATTAAAATGATGGCTTCAGAGATGCAAGAGGCCACAGTTTATGGCGATGAGGATGTTCTCGGTGCTCAAAATATTTTACTTACTTTCACTAATATCAATGAAGATGTTTTCCCTAAAACTCTAAATGCAGTCGCCGATATATCTTCAGCTCTCGGAACTGATCTGAACCAGACAGCGATTCAGATTGGTAAAGCTATCAATGATCCTAAAACTGGGCTGGGCGGATTATCAAGGATAGGTATCAATTTTAGTGAAGAACAAAAAGGCATTTTAAAAAATCTTGTCGAAATAGGCGAAACAGCTCAAGCACAAGGAATAATTTTGGGAGTTCTTGAAGAACAGTTCGGCGGACAAGCCGAATTAGTTAGGAAAGAGTTCTCTGGCGTTGTAATAGCTATGGGGAATACCTTATTTGATTCATTTGAAGCAATAGGCAAGGCATCCGTAGAACATCTCAAGCCGATTACGAGTTTAGTAGAATCAATGGTTATCCAGGTTAGTGCATTCATAACTGAAAATGCTTCTATGATTTCAGGGTTGATGATAGCAGGAACAGCAATAGCAGGAATTGCAACGGCTATTTCGGGATTCGTGACCTCGGTTCTATTGGCTAAAATAGCATGGATAGGCTTAAATACTGCCATAGCTACATTTTCTCTGGCTTGGTCTACAACAATATTACCATTTCTAATAGCAGCAGC
>JAOZRY010000588.1 GCA_029939965.1 Bacteroidales bacterium
ACCGATTTATACCTTTTACTAACAATATAATTGGTTGATATTATACTAAATAGTGTCCGAACGGAAACTAATTCAATATTTAAAAATCAATATGTTAAGTAGGATATAAGAAATTGAATAAATGTCTCATGAAAATATGCCGATTTTTCTGAGAAATCTATTGCTTATCTCATTTATTATACTTATCTAACTTTTTAAATAATAAATGCTGATTATAACGGATTTGGGGGGGAAGTAATGCCGCAGAGCGGCAAAGTGATATAGCCTGGGGTTTCACCCCCAGGTCAGTGATAATATATTTTTTTTGCGCCCTGAAGGGGCGGGGGATGTGAAACAGATCGGATTAATCATACCGCGCCCCTTCAGGGCGCTGCTATCATTTCCATTCACGAACCTGGGGTTGTGACCCCAGGCTATATTACCTGACCTCTTCGAGGTAAAAATAATAATTTGTCTGGTTTGTTATTACTCCCCCAAATCCGTTATAATCAGAATAAATGTTTCTATTAATCAAATATATTGAGCAGTTTAATGTCAATTTATCATTTCTCACTATTGCGTATTTACTGAGAATTGAGACATTTTATCAAATTCATAATAATAGATAACCAGTTAGTATTATAGATTATATGATTTTCGTTCAGGCACTAAATATTGATATCAACAAAATCCGTTAGAATCAGGAAATATGGTCTCCATCAGGAGCAGGTCACCTGACATCGCGGTCCTTTCATCGCACTGAAAATTTATGCCATTAATACTCCCCTATACATCATAGTACAGCGATTTGGAAGTTCGTCCCCGACCCAACATGCCCTGAAATGCCAATGGACTCACCTTTTGACAGCGTGAAGGTGGGGACGAACTTCCATGTTGTAGTACTAGGCAGAAGGACCGTCAACATAAATGAAACCAGGAACAATAACTGGCATCACTTTTTAATAATAAGAAATCTGGCCATTATATGTTCCAATCCCAACTTTGCTGTACTGAAAGTGAACATGATCAATTAAGTGTGCTGGGAATTTCTTCTTTGTATTCTCAATCCAATCTTTGGAAGCAACTACAGTAAATAATTGAAACATAAAACGATTTCGTATTTCAGGTTTTTGTGCTAATTTTTCTCAGGCTGCGTGATTTTTATGCAACGCATCTGCCATAACAATCGTAGAATACCCCACTCCGAAGTCTAAAACTGTTAAACACTTTCTACTCCTGATAAGTTTATGGAGACGAATCAGATCATCAGATACCGGCGGAAAAGGAATGCTCAATTTTCCATTTACAAATCGAAAGCCCCTTCTTCGAAGTCGATGTCCTCCATAAAATTGAATAATTATCTGAAAGTCTATGTCTGGAAAAACCAAAGTTGAAATACGATAGTATTGATCACCAATCTTTCCGATTCATAGATAATGATCTAAATGCTCCTTATAAAACGACAAAGTACATTTAAAACCATCCTGCAAAGTCATTTTCGGCGTCCATCCCAATTGATTCCGAATAAAGCTAAAATCCGAATAATAATCTCCGATGTCAATTTTTTTTCGTTCAGGAGGAAATTCCCTGATTCTGCATTCTCCCTTACCATGAATATTAACAAGTAAATCTGCAAGCTTTTTTAAATTGATGACTTCATTACCGCCCAGATTGAAAACTGTCCCATACGCCTTTTTTCGGCTTGCAGCAAGTAAAAAGGCATCAACCGCATCATCAATAAATGTAAAATCTCTTAATTGATCGCCTCCCCATATTTCAATCGGTTTGCCTTCTAAAAGACGCCGAATCCAGACGCCCACAAATGTTTGCCTGGCATCCTTGATTCGCATCCGAGGCCCGATGGTATTGGTCAATCTTAACACACTGGTCCGGATGTTATAAACATGATTGTATAACAGATGGTACTGTTCACCAGCCAATTTATGAATGCCATTGATATCAACAGGCCGCAACGGGTGGTTTTCATCCACAGGCAAATAATCTGGTCTGCCGTATATCTGGCGTGTGCTGGCGAAAACGATTTTTATATCAGGATTATATTTACGGCACGCCTCCAGAATTGATAATTGGGCTTTGGCATTGATTTCCAGATCAGCTATCGGTTCACGCATTGAATCCGCATGGCTGGTTTGACCGGCCAGATTGAAAAGATAATCCTGCCCTTGAATCAAATAATGCAGACTATGTTCGTTACGAACATCCGATATATTCAGCTTAACTTTTTTTTCAATCCCATCAATATTAAAAAGGTTGCCGCCATACTCAGGAATAAGGTTGTCGATCAGTGTAACATGTGATCCTAAATCAACCAGTTTGTGAGCAAGATTAGAACCGATAAAGCCGATGCCACCTGTAATTAAAATGCGTTTATTATCAAAATCATTTTTAATTTGGGGTTCCAATTTATGAATTTAAATACTTAAATGTTTTCCGAAATTTTAATGAATTTAGTGAAGTTCTTATCAGATAAGGCTTTCAAACGATTATTTGCTGTCAGAGCCTCGTAATAAAGGGCTTTTCAGAATAATGTCCTTAAAACCCTTATGTTATATGACTTTACAGGATTTACGGAATTAGCATCAAATGGTCGTTATCAATTTATCTTGCTTTAGACAAATCCTTTATTCATAAGACTATGACGGTCACCGAATTCTAAGATTCACTATTTGCAGGCTCTGACAGCTTATTATTGCCCAGAATTACAGATATACATGCATCATACACTATTTCTCAGTTTTTCAGGAAACATTTAAGTATAAATTTCCCGGACTCGTCGCAAAACATAACTTTCACTTATGACCAAGGAGAC
>JAOZRY010000589.1 GCA_029939965.1 Bacteroidales bacterium
TGTTAGCAATCTGGATTTTATTCCGGAGTCATCTCAAATTATAGTGGAGATATACATCCAAAACGAAATTAACATTCCAAAAAACTCAGTGGCTTTGATACATGGCACTGATCTACTTGGCACTAAGGCCATCGAAATTTTACTGGGAAATTCGACTAACTATGTTAAAAACTATGATACCCTAAGAGTGGAAGTAGAGCAAAGCCTGATGGCGCAAGTAAACGAACAGGTTGAGCCATTGAAAAAGAAAGTGATAGTATTGATAAATTCGGTGGATTCGGTAATGTCCGTGATCCAGTCGTTTTTTAATGAGAACACCAGATCAAACCTTACGAATGCCCTCGAAAACATTAAAAGCACATTGAACAATACTGAAAGTGCTACTTCTACAATCGATGAAATATTAACCAACGAAAAAGGCAGGATCAATTCGATTATGAAAAACCTTGAATCCATTTCTAAAAACCTTGAAAATAACAACGAAAAAATCAATACAATCTTTGCAAATTTCGCTACTTTAAGCGATTCATTAGCCTCCGCAGACATTCCTAAAACAATGCGTGAAGCCAACGAAGCCATTGCAAGCCTTAAAGAACTTTCTGACAAAATTAATAATGGAGAAGGTACACTGGGGCAACTGTTTACCAACGACAGCCTTTTCATCGAACTCGAAAAATCCAGTTCATCACTCAATTTATTATTAGAGGATATTCGTTTGAATCCAAAAAAATATGTAAAGTTTTCTCTATTTTAGAATTTGATAAAATAAAAAAAGAGCCGGTCAAACTTATTGACCGGCTCTTTTTATCTAAGCAATAAGGCATTGTAAAACCCAATAACTAATCCCTCAAAATAGTTCTTGAAATAACAATTTTCTGTACTTCGGATGTACCTTCGTATATTTGTGTAAGCTTGGCTTCACGCATCAAACGTTCTACATGATACTCACTTACATACCCATAGCCACCATGAATTTGCACAGCCTCCGTTGTAACCTCCATGGCAATATCAGCAGCATACAATTTTGCCATCGATCCCTGCAACGAATAAGACTTACCATTGTCTTTGAGCCATGCCGATTTGTGAACAAGGTTTCGGGCATTTTCAATTTTCACACACATGTCGGCGAGCTTAAAAGCTATAGCCTGATGCTCCGAAATTAATTTCCCAAACGCCTTTCGTTCCTTTGAATATTGAAGCGACCGTTCATAAGCACCGGCAGCAATACCCAAAGCTTGTGCAGCAATTCCAATTCTACCTGCTTCCAAAGCTTTCATGGCAAACTTAAACCCAAAACCGTCTTCGCCAATACGATTTTCTTTAGGTACTTTTACATCAGTAAACATTACCGAATGTGTGTCGCTGCTCCGCATACCCATTTTATCTTCGTGAGGCCCCAGCGAAATTCCGGGAGTATCTTTATCTACAATTAAAGCGTTGATTCCATGATGCTTTTTCTCAGGATGAGTTTGAGCAATCACAACATAAACCGAACCACAAGCGGCGTTTGTAATCCAGTTTTTTGTGCCATTCACCAAGTAATAATCACCCATATCTACGGCCTGGGTTTTTTGAGAAGTGGCATCGGATCCGGCTTCGGGTTCAGAAAGTAAAAATGCACCAATTTTTTCTCCTGTGGCCAATGCAGGTAAATACTTTTCTTTTTGAGCTTCATTACCAAACTTCTCTATTCCCCACGAAACCAGCGAATTTTGTACCGACATAATAACGGCAACTGAAGAATCAATTTTTGAAATCTCTTCGAGAGCTAAAACATACGACAAACTATCCATTCCGCCGCCACCGTATTTTGGATCGATCATCATTCCCATAAATCCCAGTTCAGAGAGTTCCTTAATGTGATTGGTTGGAAAGATAGCTTTGTAATCTCTCTCGATGACATCAGCTTCCAGTTTTTTTGCAAAATCTCTCGCTGCATCCTTTATCATCATTTGCTCTTCGGTAAGTTCAAAATTCATTTTTGTATTTATTAATGTGTTAATAATTAAAAGTTTACAATTGTTGTAAACAGTGGCAATATGGCTCTATGTTGAATATGGTGGGTAAATAAATAATTTAATTGCCCCGTCCTTGTAGGGCTGGGCAAAACAGTAAAGAATTTTTTTTCAATAATGAACCATTTATTTTGTCAAAAACTATATGCTCTGCAATATGGTTTATATGTTTTGCCAACCACTTGAAATTGATTTTTTTTAAGTACATCCTAAATTCATATATTTTTGATGAAATGTTATCAAAAAGTTTATTAGCCTTCTCTGGTAACTTATCATCTAAGTAATCAATTACAGAATTAGTATCAATTAAATATCCTTTTCCCATTCTTCACGCCTTTTAATAACATCTGTATGGAAATCATTATATTGTGCCTTAGTCAGATTCAGCTTGCCCCTGAGGTTGGCTATTCCTTTCATTTTAGTTTCTTGTTTGTTAACAGGTAAAATAATGACCTCAACCTTTTCAGCCTTAAAATCGCCTGGCAACCGAATACTCAGCATATTGCTTTCAACATCTATTATCTGTCTTATTGCTTGCATAGTGTTTTGTTATTAATGTAAACGTATTCATAGTATCTGTTTTTTTACAAATTTACAAAATTTCCGTTCATTTTAAAATTTGATGTAATAATCTATCAGCTTAGTAATGAAACATAAATATGTTGCGCCAAAATGCGCCGGTATTTTTTCTTTTAAAATGGCTTTAAAAATCAAGCATAGCAGTGCTACGGTTGGCATTTTTAAGTCTTTTTAAAAGGAATAAAGAACAAGTAGATTGGCATAAGTTATTTC
>JAOZRY010000590.1 GCA_029939965.1 Bacteroidales bacterium
AGAACTCCTGACTTGCTTCGCAGCCATTATCATCCGTTATTGAGAGATTGTAGGAGTCCCAAAGCAAATTGCTAATTCCAGGAGTTGTTGCCCCTGTAGACCACAAGTATGTGTAGGGGGCATTCCCACCAATTACATTTGTAGAAATAGAACCATTGGTACATGTATCGCAATTTGAATTGAATATAGAATTTTGTATTTGTATGGGGTCTGGTTCACCTATCCATACATCGATTATAGCGCAACCACCATTGGTATCCCAAATTGTTAAACCATACACTCCGGCACTAAGGTTATAGATATTGGCCGTTGTTGAATCACCGTTAAACCAATACAACAAAAATGGAGGACCGCTTATTGGAAAGTAACCCCCCGGTGTATAATTTCCACAGCAAAAGAAGTAAATAGAATTCAGATCCAACTCCACGTATCCATCAGAGCCGCCATTGCAAGTTGCACTCACACCATCACAAAACCCATCTTGCGAGAGAACTTGTGTGCCAAGCGCAAGGATGAAGATTAGTGAAATAATTAAAGTTCGCATCGGATTAATTATTAATGATTGATAATTAGTGCCTGCACGGAAACTCCAGACATATAGATTATCAACATGTTACGGTTGATATCTTTTTACAATGGTTATTGAAATTTGATGGTTGTTATTGTTAAAATGCTTAATTTTAACGGTTTAATGATTTGAGATTCGCGTTAAAATGCGGACTAATTAAAGCAAGGTAAATTATGCGCCAGAGATTCGAGCAACAATTGAAATTAGGAGTAAAACCAATATCCACCACCCCGGTACTTTTGAAAAGCCGCGATGATGTCCCGGCTTTAGTAGCTTCGCTTTTACGAATCTACACTACCCCAAAGTTTAACGATGAGATATTTAACATATTAGAAGACAAGATATTAAAGGGTAAAAAGAACACAGGGAGACCCGGCTTGACCCTTTGGCAAATATTTGTATTGGCCCAATTCCGTTTATGCCTGAACATAGATTACGATAGGTTGCATTACATGTGCGACTCTGACTCTACACTAAGGCAATTGCTTGGTATTGAAACAGAAACCGGGTTTGAAAAAATCGTGATTGGCTACCAAAGAATACTAGACAATGTGCATTTATTGGATGATGGGACCTTACGTGAAATTAATGAAGTTGTAGTGGAGTTTGGGCATGATGTTTTTAAAAAAAAAGAGGAGGAGGCATTACGCTTAAAAAGTGACAGTTTTGTGGTAGAGAGCAATGTCCATTTCCCAACAGATTACAACCTGCTTTGGGACTCGATGCGAAAATCCATGGACACAATCAACAAGTTTACAGACAAATATCCAATAATAGAAGGTTGGCGGAAATCGCATGATTGGCGGAAATCGTTAAAAAACCTTAGCCGGGCAGTTGGCCAGGCAAGCAGCTCGGGAGGTAAGAACAAAGCCGATAGGATAAAAAAAACGACAAAGGAATACTTGGCAAAAGCCATCGCATTCAGGAACAAAATTACAAGTTCAAAAGCAGATTTGATCATAGATGACGTAGAAGATTTAATATGGGCACTCCTGCTAGACCGATTTATTGAGCTGGTTGACAAACATATAGACTTGGTTGATCGGCGTTTGTTAAAAGGGGAAAAAATACCGCACGAAGAAAAACTGTTTTCAATTTTCGAGGAATATACAGAATGGATAAACAAAGGCAAAAGGCGGCCAAGTGTGGAACTGGGCAAGATGATGACAATAACCACGGATCAATATGGATTGATAGTTGACTACCGTATTATGAACCATGAATCAGATTCAGAGATAGTTATTAAAATGGCCGACACCATACTTCAAAAATATTTGGTAGATACTTGGAGCTTCGACAAAGGGTATTATAAAAAAGAGAACAAAGAATTGTTGCAACTGGTCATACCAAATTTAATAATGCCCAAAAAAGGCAAATTGACAAAACTCGAAAAAGAAGAAGAACACAAAGCATCATTCAAAAAATTAAGGAATGGGCACAGTGCTGTTGAGTCCAACATCAACGAGCTTGAACACAATGGTTTAGACAAATGTCCCGACAAAGGGCACCATGGTTTTAAACGGTATGTGGGTATCGGGATCGTGGCCCATAACCTTCATCGAATAGGCAAGCAATTAATAAAACTAGAACTGGCCAAGCAGGAGAAGAAAAAAAAGCTGCGCTTGGCAGCTTAAAATCCTAAGTGCCTTGTTTGGCCAGAAACAACATGTTCTAAAACATGTTTTATGGAAAAAGTATGTTTGAAATTTCGATATTATGCTGAATTTCTGATATTTATCATAAATTATATGCGATTTCGGAAAAACGATCTCAATTTCACTAAAAGCAAAATTTTGCTCGACAACATTTTTCCTACGGCTTTGCTCATTTTTCCAATTTTCCGGGGTTTTCTTGCTGGCATTAATTAGGTTTTTCGGCAACATCATATTGCAATAATTTTCCATTTGGCAGTCTTATGTTTTGATTGTTCAAATATCGGCATAACTGTACCTGGGCATCCCTGAACCTTGGTGTTTCCAAAGGCTCTAGCCGTACCAGTAGCATAGTCTTACTGCTTTTTATCCATCCCCGTGAATTTGTGACGGCATCCAGTACGGGCAACAAATCTCGATGGTCTGGTAAATAGGTGAAAAGTAATTTTGCTAATTTTTTCCTGCTGTTCCAGAATATCATTTCTGATATGTTCCACCACATTTTAGCCTCCTGGTCAATGGTCTTAAATGTTTTCTTTTCGATTTCCCATGTATTTACACGCTCTGGGCATTGCGCAATTTCTTG
>JAOZRY010000069.1:0-7285 GCA_029939965.1 Bacteroidales bacterium
GCGTAGGCTGACGAAGGAAGCCCACGTACGGCTTACAAAAATACAGCGGGCACGAAGCAACTACAAACGAAAAGCCTGTAGCCGCCCAAATTCAGAACCCGGTAATCTCAATTCTTTAGGAAAACAATCGTAGTTTAAAAAAAAATTCAGCATAGAAATTGCAAATTTATCGTTTTCTAACGCTTCCGGCACCACTAACTCGTTGGTCGATAGTTGGGTTGCCCATATATCTTATTGATGAAGCACCACTGGCTTCAATTTTTAGCGATTTGGTTGCATGTATTTTTGCACTACCTGCACCACTAATATCAATAACTAAATCTTCGGCCACAAGATCGTATGCTTCAATATCTGATGCACCCGAAACTTCGAGTTCAAACTCCCTGACCTTACCTTTGAAGTTGATTTCGCTGGCTCCGGAATAATCACAAAGAAGTTTGTTGGCTTTTAAATCAAGGTTTATCTCCGATGCTCCACTGGCTTCAAATTTAAGGGTTGAGAAAATAAGTGTTCCTTCGTTAGAAATCTCACATGCACCCGAAATATCCAATCTTTTCAGTTCATTAAAATTAATATAAAGCATTAGCTTTTTAGCATTTTTAATATTTTCCTTTGTCGTAATGATCAGTACACCACCTTTTACTTTGGTTTGGATGAGTGGAAGAAGATTTTCGTCGGCCTCAATTTTGAGTGTTTCTTTGCCACCCTGAGTTAATAAAATCTCGAAGGCTCCTCCTACCCGGATTTCATTAAAAGAGGAAACATCACGGGTTTCAGTTTTAATATCCCCATTTCCCTCTACCCCGGTTATATACATACATCCCGAACTTGTGAGGGTTGTAAAAAGAAGCAGAATGCTTATAATTGTTGCTGAAGTTTTCATAATTTTATGTATTTTATTTATACTAATGATTGAATTATTATCTGTGATAAACATCGCCCGAGCCAGAGGAAGATACATCAACCGAAGTGGGAGTTCCTTTGTAGGTAAGATCGCCCGAACCACTGAGTTTTGCTTTGAGATTTCCGGAAACCGAAACTACCATATCACCCGATCCACCTCCTCTTACTGATACGTTTTGTGCTTTTAAATTGTAAAGATTTACATCTCCGGAAGCCGACTGCACAACCTCAACAGAATTTGCACTTCCGCTTAGCTCCACATTTCCAGAACCATAAATTGATATATCACAAAGATTTAAACGCAGGTTGTCGCCATCGAAACCACCGGAGCCGGATATTTTTAAAACAAAATCACCATTAATGCCCGACAGATCAACATCGCCGGATCCATTTATGGAAGTGCTTACATTTTTCATATCCAGATCCAGATCAACATCACCTGAACCATTTATACCAATTTCAAGGTCGATGCCTGATATGGTGTTTTCGCTTTCCACATCACCCGATCCGTTTATTTGAATTTCATCAAGGTTTTTTACCGTTATGAACACATCCATTTGTTTGCGCTTGGAAATGCTACCATCAATATCAATTTTAAGAACACCGCCTACAACTTTTGTTTCTATCATTTCCAACAGGTTTTCATCGGCCTTTACAACCAAATGAGTTTTGGAACCCTGTTTAATAAAAACATCTGCTGAACAATTGATCTTAACCCCCGAAAAATTTCCCACTTCACGATCCTGAGATACAACATTCCCATTTCCTTTTACGCCTCTTCCCCATTGAGCCATGGCCTTATCCGAAATTATCAGTACCATAAATAAGGCAGACAAACTTAATAAAAGTGATTTTGACATTTTCATTTCATTTAAATTTAATGATTATTTGACTATAAAATATTTACCAGGTTACACTTTTTTTTACAAACCTATAAAAATACTTCCGAAAGAACTTTCGATTTGAACATTTGACTTTTCGGGATTGCTGCCAACGGAACCTTTATAATATTTTTCGTTGGATTCTATTATTTTCTTTGAGAAACTGAACTCACCTCCCGAATAGTTAAGGTCACAAAATTCCATATCCGCTTCAATATTGAAGGATGCATCTTTGTCGAACTCTAATTTAACGGAACCAAAAGTATTATTCACCTCAACTTCCGAAAAATCATTTGAAATATTTAGTATTTTCAAACTTCCATAGTCGGTTTCTGCTGATACCTGTTGTTGAAGATTATCGATGTTAAAATCAGAAAAGCTGGAGGATAATTCAATTTCCGATACCATGCCAACATCAACTCCGCCACCTTCGTTTTCTATTTCCAATATCTCTACTTTATCTATCGAAAATGAAGAATAGCTGGATTCAATACTCAAATTTAATGATTCGCCAATTGAAAGCGAAGAATAAGAGACCTCAACCTCACCTTTATGCAGGTAATTTATTTTAGCCTCACCAAACCCAATTTCCAAACTGTTTAATTCATTTTTCAATGCCTTAATTTCGATGGAACCATATTCAATATTTATATTCGACGGCCCCGACACATTTTCGATGTAGGTAGTTCCAAATTGATTTTCCAAGTCCAACCTCACCGATTCGGGCATCATAATATCAATATCTATTGAAATATTGTTTTTATTGTTGTTGAAAATCTTATCACTAAAGTCACTTTCTACGGTTACCCCATTTTGATTTCCACTAAGTTTAATATCTATTTTATCAATAATCTTTTGAGCTTTCTCATCACTGGCAGTCTCAACCGATACGGTAACTTTTACAGAAATCGAACTCTCATCCCAGTTTTTGCATCTTATTTGTCCAAATTTATGTTCCACTGACAGTGATGCATTTTTTACAACATGAAATTTTTTATCAACTATTATTCTCTCAATTTTTTCGGTGGCTTTTGCCGGGATCAAAAACAACATCATCAACAACATCATTAAAATAACTCCCGAATTTAGTTTCATTTTCTTCATCTTTATGTAGGTTTATGGATTTGTATTCAAATTGTTTTCGTGATGCTGATTTCCCATTACTGTGTTTGCCTCATCTAATTGTTTGAGGATATTATCGAGAATCTCAGCCTTTTTGCGTTTATTATTTACAAGTGCTGCTTTCAGCTTTTGGTTGTTCGGATTCTTAACATATTCCTTTTCTATTTTTGCCAGGTTTGCATCTAAGCTCTGAAGTTGTTTTTGTGCAATTTGTTTCACCCTCTCTGCTTCTGAATCATTGGGGGCAACAGTATTAATTTTATCAACTTTTTGCTGTGAGATTGCATCATAATAAGCAAAAACACTCTCTATCTCTGGAGTTAGTGAAATCTCCGTAACGCCATCCAATACTGCATTTCCAATATCACCGAACGTAATATTTCTGAGCACAAAATAGCCAACAACCAATATCAGCAATACAGCAGCAATTCGGATGATATTAGGCAACCGTTCGGATTTCGCTTCCTCTTGCTCCACTATATCGAGCCGGTTTAAGAAGCGATTCTTATGGCCATCAGGCAACTGCTGATCATCAAAAAAATCTTTGTTTTCCTGTATTTTCTTTTCAAGAAATGACATTTGGTTTGATGTTATCTATTTATTTATTTTTCCCCGGCGCAATGCGTATCGGGGTTATTAATTTATTTAATGTTGATCGAATCGGTTATAAAATTCATACTGCTCTCTTTATTCACTCTCTGGTTTTTATAATAATTTGTAATAGTTTTTGTTTTGCTCTCGAATATTTAGTTCGCACATTGCCATACGAAATGTTTAAAATTTCCGAAATTTCCTCATGATCATAACCCTCGAGCAGATGAAGTGAAATGATTATTCTGAAACTTTCGGGTAGTCTTTTTATCGCGTTTTTCACCTCCACCAATCTGCAAAAAAGATTCTCCGAATACAATTTTTCCTCCTCAGTATTGTCAGGTATCTCTTTAAACTCTTCGTCGATGCTTGTCGCCTGCTTTTTCTTACGCAGATAGTTAATTGAATTATTTATTACAATACGTTTCAACCAACCGCCAAATGATCCTTCCGCCCGAAATGTGCCTAACTTCTCAAAACCTTCAATGAACGATTCTTGCATGATATCCTCGGCCTCAGCAGTGTTATTCACAATACGCAAACTGGCATTGAACATGGCATGGCTATACAGATTGTAAATTTTTTCCTGTGCCTTCCGGTCGTTCAACCTGCATGCTTCAACAAGATCGGCATGCTTTATCTTTTCCGCTGTTTCCAATTTCATCATAAAATCCACATTAATGACACAAGCAAAATTAGAATGTTACAGTTTGGATAAAAAAAATGAGTGATATTAAAAATATTCATCATTATCCTAATCTGGGCAAGCCGGAAATAAGATTGATTATAGATTGAATGAGATTGGTTTTTAGTCTTTTTAGAGGTTAAAATAAATAAAACAAAAAAAGGGCTTGTTCTATAAACAAGCCCTTTCTATTCAAATATTTACAAAATATTATTGCCCTAAATATGCTTTAAGCAATTTACTTCTCGAAGTATGCTTCAGCCTTCTGATGGCTTTTTCTTTGATTTGTCTAACACGCTCGCGGGTCAGGTCAAATTTCATAGCGATTTCGTCAAGGGTTAGTCCATGATTCATTCCAATACCATAATAGAGGTTTATCACATCCCTCTCTTTTTTGGTAAGAGTTGCAAGCGAACGTTGAATTTCTTTTGCAAGCGATTCTTTCATCAGGTATTTGTCGGTATGTGGGCTGTCATCAGAAACGTACACATCCAGCAAACTCATGTCTTCATCCTGCGTAAGGGGAGCGTCCATCGAAACAGTTCTGGTTGTAATTTTCAGAACGGATTCAACTTTGTTCTCAGGTAAATCGAGTGATTCGGCAATTTCATCCGGTGATGGCGGACGTTCAAATTTTTGTTCAAGTTTAGAAGATTCTTTACGAATCCTGTTCAATGATCCTACCTGATTGAGTGGTAAGCGGACGATACGAGATTGCTCGGCCAATGCCTGCAGAATTGATTGACGAATCCACCATACGGCATAAGAAATAAACTTAAATCCGCGTGTTTCGTCAAATCTCTGGGCAGCTTTAATTAGTCCTAAATTACCCTCGTTGATAAGATCAGGAAGACTTAATCCCTGGTTTTGATACTGTTTGGCAACGGATACCACAAAACGCAAATTTGCCTTGGTAAGCTTTTCCAAAGCTGTTTGATCGCCTTGCTTAATCCTTTGTGCCAATTGCACCTCTTCTTCAGCGGTAATTAGTTCTTCTTTACCGATATCCTGAAGATACTTGTCCAAAGAAGCAGTCTCACGATTCGTAATTGATTTGGTGATCTTTAACTGTCTCATTCAACCTTTCCTTAAAAAATTAGTAAAATTTAACCATATAGATTTTTATTGTTCAACATAAAAGAATGTAACTAAAAAATAACTCAAATTAGCTAACATAATAAGTGTTAAAATATTGTTATTAAATTTAGCTGCAACCAAATTAAACATAATCATCCAAAATAATGTAACAAGTTTACATGGTTAATGTTTCGTTGTTCAGCAAATTTATAACAAATCAAAAGCCTTGTTGTAAGGCAAGCCCTTACAGGCCAATGGCATAATAATTTCGTTGTCCATTAGGATATATACCTTCTATTAAAACGCCACCCCGTTTATTAGTAAGCAAATTATTGATGTCATCTGCATGTCGTACAGGTTTTTTATCGATCTCTGTAATAATAAACCCCTTTCTTATACCTTTATCCATCAGCTTTCCTCTCCTTAGTTCAATAATTTGCATACCGTAATCAATGCCAAGGTTTTGTTTGTCGTCCGTAGATACTGCTTCAAAAACAGCACCGAGATTTTCGGTTAGTTCAACTTCTTCACGACTTATTACTTCATAGGTATTTTTTCTGTTTTTGAGCAACAGCTCTTCGTTTCGCATTCTCCCATCACGCTTCAGCTTCACCATGATCCTGTCGCCTGGATTATGCTGGCCAACAGTTTCTAATAGTCTGGAAACGCTATTTATTTCCAACCCATCAATCGAAATAATAATATCATCAGGATGTATTCCGGCATCATCGGCCGAACTGTTTTCTACTACCGAAACAACATATACTCCATGCAAATCATTAAGACCCAATTCATTGGCAAATTCGCTATTGATGTCTCTGATGGTAACACCAATGTAGGCACGTTGTATTTCGCCATAACTAATAAAATCGTTCACTACTTTTTTTACAATATTTACCGGGATTGCAAAGGAATACCCGGTATATGAACCCGTATTTGACGCTATTGCAGCGTTTATGCCAATTAATTCACCCTGAGTATTTACCAGAGCACCACCACTGTTACCGCGATTTACTGGCGCATCAGTTTGGATAAAAGATTCGATGGCTGTATTAGTACCCAGAATATTAATATCACGAGCCTTTGCACTAACAATTCCTGCTGTAACCGTAGAAGTAAGATTAAAAGGGTTGCCAACAGCAAGTACCCATTCACCAACCCGAATATCATCAGAATTGCCATAGGAGATAAACGGAAGATTATCTTCATCAATTTTGATTAGTGCCAGATCAGTAGATGGATCAGTGCCGATGATTTCGGCTGTGTAGGTTCGTTTATCATTAAGGGTTACTTCAAGTTTGTCAGCATTATGTACTACGTGATTATTGGTAACAATAAATCCATCTGATGTAATCATTACTCCGGAACCGGTAGCCACTAATGGCTGATTGTATTGGGGGTGTTGCCTTCCGAAAAACTCAAGAAAGAAATCATCATATACCGAAGTCCTTTGTGTTACCTCAGTTTTAATATGTACAACCGTATGAACTGTTAATTCGGCAGCATCAACAAAATTCAGAGCCTCTTCAGGAACAACGGCCGATGATGAAAAATTGGCCGGCTGAGCTGCAAACTGTTGAGGAAAATCACTCTGTTGTACTTGTACTACATCATTATTCTGAATAAAAGATGAATAAATCCCAACTGAAATCACTCCACCTATAAAAGCTGCAATAATCATCAAAACAAATTTTTTCATAGTATAAAATATTTAATGTTTATGTATTTACGTATCAAATAACAGTTGCTCAAAAATTAAACTATCAGAAACAAAATTCTTGCAAAACCAATTGGGCTATCTGTTACTTGTTGCAAAATCAGCAGGATAACGGCATTTAAAATGCTGTAGTTTTTGAAGTGCTGTTAAAAGTTGTTAAGCAATTTTTGATGGTTAAATATTGTATGAAAAGGATAACTTTTGATTTGATTGGTGAAAAATTACGTTTTTTGCAGTTTATTTGTTCTATAACCAACTTAGTGGAATTTTTGGGATAAAAGGAGGGAAGGAAGGAATGTGATAATGCGA
>JAOZRY010000069.1:7385-10562 GCA_029939965.1 Bacteroidales bacterium
AATGCAATAATGCGATAATAAAAGAAGGAGACAAGAAAAGACGTGATTGAATCATTAAAACATTATAACATTGAAGCATTTAATCATTATAGCATTGAATCATTATAGCATTGTATCATTAAACCATTAAATCATTATAGCATTGAATCATTAAAAAACAATGAACATCCAATTTTTTAAATACGAAGGCATCGGCAACGATTTTATCATGATCGACAACCGGAAAAAGGATTTTATCCCAAATCACTTTGTTATAAAAAAACTTTGCGACCGGCATTATGGGATTGGAGCTGATGGACTCATATTACTTGAAAACGATACAGAGCACACATTTTTAATGCGGTATTTTAACGCTGATGGATACGAAGGTACTATGTGTGGCAATGGAGGGAGATGCTTTGCATGGTTCGCAAATAATTTAGGCATTACGAATAGCAAAATTTATTTTCGTGCTATCGATGGATTACATCATGCACAAATTACTGCTCAGAATAAAGTTGAGGCGATTGTTAAATTAAAAATGAATGATGTGAAAGATATTGGTTACAATAATAATTACCGAATTTTAAACACGGGTTCACCACATATAATAATTCCTGTTGAAAACATCGATGACATTAATGTTTTTAGCGAAGGCCGGAAAATTCGTTACAGTCCACAATTCGAAAGGGAAGGAATAAATGTAAATTTTGTTCGGGTAACGGATGGTAAAATAACAATAAGAACCTATGAGCGTGGTGTAGAAGACGAAACTTTAGCTTGTGGCACAGGTGCTGTTGCATCAGCTTTGGTTACTTTGCTCGACCAAAAGGAGGTTTTGTCGCCGGTAACTGTTTATGCCAGGGGTGGCAAATTAAAAGTATATGCCCAACTAAGTGCAGGTAAATTTATTAATGTGTGGCTCGAAGGTCCGGCCACATCAGTTTTTGAAGGAACAATACGAATTTAAAATATTATGACAGGAAATACCATTAAGCTAAGAGCATTGGAACCCAACGATATCGATCTGATTCATAAATGGGAAAACGATCAGTTGGTTTGGCATCTGAGCAATACGTTAATACCATTTTCGAGGTTCGATATAGAGCAGTATGTTTTAAATTCGGAGAAGGATATTTTTGTTGTGAGGCAAGTACGGTTGATGATCGAAAAAATTGAGGATTCTTCTACGGTTGGGGTCATCGATCTTTTCGATTTTGATCCATTGCACAAAAGAGCCGGGATTGGCATTTTAATTACAGAGGCGGAAAGACAAAAAGGCTATGCTACTGATGCGCTCGAAACTGTTATTAAATACTGTTTTAAAACATTAATGCTACATCAGCTATTTGCTAATATAATCCCTGACAATAGTAAAAGCATTAAACTTTTTGAAGATAAAGGATTTAAAAAAGCCGGCAATAAAAAGGATTGGCTACTAATCGAAAATAAATGGAAAGATGAATTACTTTACCAATTGATAAATCCTGAAAATTGAAATACCAATTTTACCTGATTAATTCATTATAAAAATAATTTTTTGGTAAACATTTTGTTATTTGATTAAATGAAATCACAAAACAAAAAAATCATTATCCGTTTCATCGCATTAATTTTTGCAATTGTACTTATTGCAGGAAGCACAGGTGCGTTTTTGTTATGGCGTGCTGTTTATAAAAATAACACCACACTTACCAAAAATACAACCGCCTACCTGTTTATTAAAACGGGGACTGATTATAATGATCTCATCCAAAATATCAGGAAAAACAACCTGTTGAAAAATTACAAAACTTTTAACTGGCTATCCATACGCAAAAATCTGCCAAATCACCTGTACCCGGGAAGATATGAAATTAAGGCCGGAATGAACAACGATGAACTGATTAACATGTTAAGATCGGGAGCCCAAAAGCCATTAAATGTTACCTTTAACAACATACGCACAATTGGGCAGCTTGCCGGGGTTATTGGCAAACAAATTGAAGCCGACAGCGCATCATTGATAGATTTTATAACTGGCAAAAAATTTTCAACAAAATATAATCTCGATCAAAAAATGGCAGGCGTTCTTTTTATTCCTGATACATACGAATTTTTTTGGAATACATCTGCCGAAGGATTTGTGGAGCGAATGAACAAGGAGTACAACAGGTTTTGGGATAATCAAAATCTTGAAAAAGCAAAGAACCTGAAACTATCACCATCCGAAATTTCGATTCTGGCTTCGATTGTTGATAAAGAAACCAACCAAAACGATGAAAAAGCAACCATTGCCGGAGTATATTTAAACAGGATAAGAAAGGGTTGGAAACTACAGGCCGACCCCACCACCGTATTTGCATTCTATCTCGAAAACGATTCGTTGCTACACCGGGTTTATAAAAAACATACCAAAATGGATTCGCCATACAATACTTATGTTATTAAAGGATTACCTCCCGGCCCCATTTGCCTGCCATCAGTTAGCAGTATTAAAGCTGTACTGAATGCCGAAAAACATGACTACATGTTTTTTGTGGCCAAAGCAGATGGAGGTGGACACCATCATTTTTCAAAAACCTATAACCAACATTTAAAGTACGCCAGAGAACATTATAATGCTTTACAAAACAGGAACAATTAACAAAATAAACTACTATAATGAAAAAAATAAACAGCTCCATTATATTGATCAGCATTTTACTATTTGCTACAGGTTGCACCGATAAAGTAAAAGAATCCCAACAATATGTTCGTAAAGCAAACATCGATCTTTACAAATCAAATATTGAGGGAGCCCGCGTGTTTTTTGAAAAAGCAGCAGAATCAAATCCCGACAATGAGGAGGCATGGTATGGCATTGGTGTAACATATATGAACCGCGAAAAATACCAAAAAGCCATCGAATATTTTTCCAAAGCCATCCAGCTCAATTCCACTTATACCGATGCCTATTATAACCGTGGGCAGGCATATTTTTATTTGGGAGAGGTGTATTTAGCTTGCGATAATTGGAAAGTGGCTTATGATCTCGGCAAACCCAACATGAAAGATAAACTCAGGAAATGTGAATAATAACAAATTGGCTCTACTACTATTTTAGTGGTAAATATTTTTTCAGCAAAAAAAAATTATTTCAGCCATAGTAATCTAACTTTTATATCTTTTCCTGTTATATGTCAAATTCAGGGCGTAACTTCAAGTTACACCCTGAAT
>JAOZRY010000070.1:0-4504 GCA_029939965.1 Bacteroidales bacterium
GTTCGAGGCTTGCGAAGTCTTTAAAACCAGGAGTTTACTTTTGTAAATGACTGGGGTTAAAGACAAGCGTAACGAAGAAATCGTACATTATGGACAAACACTAATTAGTCGGGTCGGGAAATAATAATAAGCCCTTCGTCATCATCAGCAATATAAACGTAATCGTCGTCAATATCAATTCCAAGTGCAAATTCAGTTTCTATAACACCTATCAACTTTGGACTGGCAATATTAGAAACATCAATAACCTGCAAACCGCCTTTCTCTGCTGCCATAAAAATTTTCTGATCGCTGTAAACAAGATTTTTAGCGTATCCACCGGCATCGAGCTCAGCAATAATATGCACATTTGTTGTGTCGGCATAGTCGATAATTTGCAAACCTGCTGTACCACAGGCCAAAAATGCAACCGATTGTTCTTCGATAATACTTATAGCCTCGGCATAGCCGGGGGTTACACAATGGCCAACTAACCAGTAATCCGGCACATAACCATTCTGAAAATCCTCAATATGGTAAATCGACAATCCCAGTTCGCCGGAAGCCACAAACAAAGTGGAATCGACAGAGGTAGTAATATCCTGTGCATATCCTTCGGTAGCCAATGACCCGCGAGTATCGGGGTAAGTGGGGTAGCTTATATCAGCAAACTTAACTCCCTGTTCGCTTACCGCAGAAATTAAAAAATCGCCCATAATGTGAAAAGACTTGGCCGGTTTCATGGGTAAATTAAACTCTGTTACAAAAGGTTCTGAAACATCAGAAGCATCAATAGCTGTAACACCAAATGAACCGGCAGCAAGATAAACAACACTGTCTTTTACAATAATGCCGGTTGAGTATCCACGTGCGTCCTCGGTAGTTACCGAAACAATTTGGGGGGTTGCACGATCGGCTATATCGGCAATCATCAATCCACCTTCACCCTGTGCTATATACACCAAATCATCATTAACAAAAAGATTTTGAGCATTACCCAATGTAGGGAATTTGGTAACAATTTTATATCCGCCACTAATATCTTCAGGCAATATAATTTCGGGTGTTGTTGGTTTTCCACAGCTCATTAAAAAAACCAAACCTAACATTAAGAATACAAACAAGTTATTAATTTTCATCTTTCTATATTTTTTATCTTTAATTATTTTTTATAGTTTAATAGTAATCTCTATTCAAATTATTTTACATCTTAAAAGTAAAAGTTGCTTTTAGCCCAACAATATTTTGATGGTAGTCTTTTTCGTTTGAAACATACCTCGAATTTATCTGCGCTTTGGTATCGGTATCGCGCAGGTAATGGTTGTAGAATGCTGTAAGATTCACTTTTTTGCTCACCCTGAAATTATAATTAAAATAGAAGCGAACATTTTTATCATAACGACCGGCATGTAATGGATCCTGAAGCGGCGTATGCTTCGACGAATAATATCGATTCATAAATGCTACATCGAAATCCAAATAATGCGAATGTTTTTTTATACGCGGGAATTTCCATACAAATCCAATTTTAAATCTGTCTTCAACAAAAGTTGCATCCGGGCCATGAGTAGTTTCGGGGGTATCAACAGATGCATCATATCCTTTTGCATCGGAGGTAACCCATGTATATGAACCCTCGATTGAAAAGTTTTTGTGAAGCCGTTGATTCACCATTATTCCATACAGGAAATCTTTACTGTCGTATTCGGTGTAATGTTGGTTGTGATAGTATAAAGCATGATACAAGGATAGCTTTACCCGTGTGTATTTGAAAAATGTATGCTGTAGATAAATCCCGAAATTATCTTTCGAAAAAGCATAAGGTTGAAAAGCTTCGGGTGTATATCCATATACATCTATCCATTGGTCATCGCGGAAATGACGAACATAAAACTCCGGAATATAGCTGTATGAAATTTTGAAAAACGTTTTTTTTCCAAGGTACTGCTGCAACCCGACAAGTGCATAGTTCCAGGTTTTAATATCGTTTACAATATAAGTACGGCGACTAACTTCTCCGTTAACCTTAGTTTTAAACCTTCCTCCAAAAACATTAAAAGTATATGTTAGCCTTGCAGATGTAAACAGGATTGCATCGTCGTAGGTTTCGATATGAAATCTTCCGGGGTCCTCGCCATTCATAAATCTATCCAAATATTTTTTTGAATATTTTAAAATGTTATCATCATAAGACAGGCCAATTCCTATTCTTATTTCCCAGGGGGTTGCTTTTTTCTTACTCTTTTTTTGAGCAAAAGTATTGCCCGCAATCAGAGAAAAAACAATGGCCAACAGGAGTAAACTTAGTTTACCCTGTAAGAAACAATATTTTAATTTACTTATTTTCATATTTGAGTTTTTAATTTTAACAGACTTCGACCACTTATTGCCCCAACTGTACATCCTTTTCGGGTAATAAAAAACGCCCCAAAACAGTGCTCTTATTTTTATCTAATGGTTTAATTTCGTATATATGTTTTCCTTGGGGAACATTAATTACAAACTCGCAGGCTTTTCCGGGAATTATATCTTTATCATTTTTATAAACTGCAATTTCGGAACGCCGGCTGCTAAGTTGATATGTGTTTTTAACTTCTCCATTTTCGACCACCTGCAAACGATAATTTATTCTGCCCTTCATGTGATAGTGATTTTCGATACGGCTTAATACACGTAATTGTGTAGGTCCGGTTAGTTCAACTTTCACCGGCTTTTCCATCGAAAAACGGTAATACTTCACGGTCGATTCTCTCGAAATCAGATCGACAGGTTCGGATGGGCGCAATGGGCAAAAGGCAATCCAATCCTGCTTTTTGGCTTTTGTAGGAGTAAACTTGTACCTAACGGCAACAGGTGTATCAACATCTTTCAAAAACAATTCAATAGTATGATCACCACGATCGAGTTCTATTTCAAAATCGCGAAGCTGTCCAGGCATTCCCAACGATCCGTTTTTGTAGGTGGCATTTTTTGTCCGTTTAACATTGGCAATTATTTTACTTTGCATCTCACCACCATCAACGGTATATTTTATTTCATACTTCAAAGTGCCATCCTTTCCGGGGGCAAATCGTGCGCGGGTTATTATTCTCAATACTCCGGGGCCACGCAAATTTATCACCGAAGCTATCTCGTTATTCAACGAATAATAGCTCCTTGATTTCCCGGAAACAATGGTAGTAACTTTTTTTTGAAAATTAACAGGTTTCACATATCTCGCAGATTTACCCGATTGAGCAATTAACCCTGATCCAAAAAAGAGGATAATTAATGTGAGTATTTGTATCTTTTTCATAAGCCTGTGAATTTGTGTTTTTTCATCATTTTTACTGTTTATTAACCGCAACTTACAATTCCGGAATATCCGAATCATGCCCTTCATTTTTACGATTACCGGTTAATGGAACAACATCAGTTCCAAGTTGATGAAACTTCCGTTCGCTCAAATAAACCAGCATAATTACAATTACTAAAACAAGAGTAGCAATTGATGTAACCATCAGGCTATATTTTTCTTTTGTAAAAATCCCTCCATCGCCAGGCTCGGGAAGAGGAACCGGGCTATATGGCAAGCCATAATCGGTAAGTAGTTTTTTAATGTTAAGCAAATGAATAATAGGTATTCCTTTTTGACCCATCTGAATAATTACACCCTTTACCGGAAAATTCCTCATTGGCAAATATTCAGTTAATCCGGGAGGAATTAATTTACCATTTATTGTATTTCCGAGGCTTGCTATTCCACCGCCCACATTGATAAAAGCCTTGATGGGTTGCCCGTTGCTTTGTTGCTCGTATATATCCAATCGTTGGCTAATACTGTTTTCCAAATGATTTTCATTAATAAAATCAACATCATTTCTGTGGATAGCTTCGACAATTAAATCGCGCCCTTCAGGACTTAATCCACGACCCACATCATGGCCACCTCCAATGGATGCTGCTACCGATCTGTTATGAAAAACGTTTGATTTGTACAGCACATTTTCCATATCTAACCAAGTAAAATAAGGATCGTTTGCGCCGTAATTGGATGCTCCGACCGAGGTAATAATTATTGGATTTAATTTTAATGTTTCGAGAGCAGCAATAACCGAAATATTTAAACCCGGAAATGATCCGGTAAAAGCAACAGCCACATTATCTCTTTCTTCCAAGCCAGCATCTTTAAGTAACTGAACCATGATGGCGGCGAAATTTGGATTGGTCGATGACAGTTTTGCATCAATGTATCCTCTGTCGGTGGTTACCATTGTATATTCCTGTCCGATTAATGCGGTTTGATTGGGGTCGTTTATCACATCAATAAAAACACCCTTTTCGAGGTGATGATTTTTTAGATAACCTGCTGCGAGTTGCGAAAGTTCGGCCGCTTCAAGTTTTTCTTTGTACCATTCCTGCTCCACATCAATTTTGCCGTTTTCTACAGCAATAAAAGCCATCAATGCCAAAAGGGATAAAAGGCTTAAAACGATATTGGATTTTGCTCTGAATTTATACATTAAGATTCTGTTTTTTTAAAGTG
>JAOZRY010000070.1:4604-10550 GCA_029939965.1 Bacteroidales bacterium
TCCTTTTAGCATTTTCGCATTATTCCCTTGTCCCCTTGCCATCAAGGCAGCAAAGCACCTGCAAAAAATAATATCAATATTAATCGAACCAGTACCGATGAAACAAACAATACGCTAATGGTTTTAAAAATTCCCTGTTTCCCGAACCAATGTGCTATCAAACCCGGAATTACCCAACCCACAGCCTGAAGTTCCATTGTATTGCCGGCGATATCGATGGATAAAAAATACCGTGAGAAATTTGCTAACAAACATCCGAGCAGCAAGCTAAGAACCATTTGACGCCGACCATATAAAAAAGTATAATTCCCTAAAACTTTGATAATGAGAAAAGTTACCAGACTCACAATCATAATACCTGCAAGCTTGTCAGGGTGCGAAAGTTGAAGTGCTATATAGCCCGGAACAACAATACCTCCGGCAGCCAGCCCAAAAACTTCGTAGGAAAGCAAACTAAAAATTAATCCTATTGTAATTGCTAATTCTATCATTTTCTATGAGCTTCTGTTTTCAAAATATTCAGCTGTTTCGGCACCCATTCCCCCCATATTTCCAATAGCAACAATGGTAGATGATTTATGTGTAATTGACAGCATTTTCTCAAAAACCTTTGCAGAAGTTGTGTAGCCAAGATTAATAATCTTTTTTTGTGGAAAGCCATAGCTAATGGCCATGTGCCAAACAACCTCAGTAGATTGTCCTATAAGAATAAGGTAGTCAGCTTCGACTGATAATTTACTTCCTGCCAGTTCGGCCAACTGTCGGGCACGATCCAGTCTGTCCTGCCGGGTATTGAGCAACACAATTTTTACGCCTTCCATACCCACTTCATCCCTTATCTTTTTCCAAATCATAAATGTAGAATCAGGATCGTTGGCAGCAAAAGCGTTGTAAAAAACCAAATGTTTTTGAAAAGCTTCTATCTTATATCCGCGCAGGGCACCTGCATCGGGAACAGCCTGATACATACCTTTAAGAGCTGTTTCACGATCAACACCAACATGATCGCATACTGCGAGGGCAAGTGCAACATTGTCGCGGTGCTCGATATAGCTAAACCCCTTCATATCATTTATTGATACTGATGAAGCCTCAACAAAGTGGGATATAGTATTTCGTTTATCCGTAATTTTTTTCAACTCATCGGGAATTATATCTTCGGCAGAAAAAAAATGTTGGTTTTTTGGTATTGTACGCCCCATAGTTTCGGCAATCTCTGGTAAGGTATGCCCCATAACATCGGTATGATCCAACCGTACATTGGTCATCACACTAATATTAGAACGGATCATCTGTTTTTCGGTAATACTTTGATACTGCGGTTGCAAGGCCATACATTCCATAACAAGAGCTTCCACTTTTCGGGAAGCTGCAAATTTTACAATCGACAATTGTTCGATGATGTTTGCCGACGACTTGCGGTGAATATATGTTTCGGTACCATCTTCGAGTATTAGGCGTGGAAATGTACCGGTAACTTTAATAATATTGGAAACGCCACCTGCCCGCAAGCCGGCACCAATAAGCCGTGTTACACTTGATTTTCCTCTGGTGCCATTAATATGAATACGCACCGGAATAGAGAAAATCCTCTGTTGGTGTCGTCGGTACTCAATAACACCTAAAATGGCAGCGGCAATAATCATAACCAATAAAATGTAGAAACTATACATACATCTTCCGATTTGAGGAAAACACTATTCCAATATTTTTCAACACAGGAATTGCTTTTGGTTTTATCCTCTAAAATATCTTTTTGTTTTGTTATAAATATGGTTGGGTTGTATCAAAATACTGCCCGCCCTGTCAGCGTTGATAAATTCAACGCTGACAGGACAGCAATAAGGAGGGTTATTTCAACATGAACACTTTCCGGGTGTCAGAAATATTCTCTGTTTGTAATCGAATTATATAAATCCCTGAATTGAGAGAAATGCCTGCATCATTGTCGCCATGCCACTGCAACGAATGCTTACCGGCGGTTTGTTTTTGAGTGAAAAACGAACGAACAAGTTGACCTCTGATATCAAAAATCTGAAGCACTACATTGCTTTCTGATGGCAATGAATAGTTGATGGATGTGAAATCGCTAAACGGATTGGGCTGGGTTTGTTGCAGACCATATCCATTTTTATTACCTAATCCATTATCATCTTCAACGGCAACGATTACTGAAACAAATGGTGCTTCGGTAGTAAATTTAATTGCTAACCCATCAATAAGTTCAGAAGCTGTTTGATCGTAGCTATTATTATAAACATATTGTAACCCAATGTCCTGATTGTTGTTTTCGATACCAATTGTGCTACTTTCAACATCTTGCATTTTACGATATTGCATTACAATTTCACCATCGCCGGTTGTAGTTTCATAATGAGCAGGGTCTAACAATATTACCTGAAACTCTTGTCGGATAGGTTCGGGATTGAGGTTGTTGAGGGTAATACTATCCCACTCAACAATGAAACGATGATTTTCGACATCATTGTAATATAGTAGTTCACCATCGTTAAAGTTGATGTCGTACAAATCATCCCAAAAAATGGCAACCATATTATTTACATTGTCGTTGTATGGCATTGTGTTGTTTACCGGAGCAGTTTGCACACCATTTCCAAATGCAACCCAGCCATCGGTACTAATGCGAAGCTTATCATATTCAAGGCCATAATATAGAAACGAAAATGGTAAATCAACAGTTTCGGTGTAGTCGCTTTCACCAAATATATTTATCTGTGTTCCAATGTCATCTATTTCAATCCAGTTGTAAACGGGGGTTTGATCGTAGAATGCATCGTTGCTCGAATACGCATAATATCCATAAGCATCAGGTCCGGTGTAGTCGGTAGGAATTGGCAATGCTACCGGGAAATTTTGAATGCTAATTATTTGGTATGGATAATTGCCATCTTCTGTATAAAGTTTTAATGTAAATTCGGCTAAGTAATTAGTTGGGCACGAAGCATCAATAGCAATTGTAAAATAATCGTTGTTATTAATGGCCATACCATCAATTTCTAATGTACCAAAAGCACCTTCATCATCTTCAATTGTCATATACGGATCAGTGGTTTCCAATGTTGCTTTCACATTAGGAGCCACATCAACACCATTATTTATTACCGATAGAAACAGATCGACGGTTTCGCCCGGATCCATCCGGTAGTTCATATTCGGAGAACCTTCATCACTAACCATAAAGTTTTGCATAGCCAAGTGGCATCCCATTACTTCTGCCTCAAAGTTATATTCCCACGAACTTAATGTACTGGTAACATTCAGAGTTAAGTTTATAATATCTCCAACCGGACACTCTTCGCTAACAAAAAACTGAAAAGGGTCTCCTGTATATGATTCACCTGATCCCAAATCACCAAAGTTTATTGGTTCGGTGGTTACAACCTCTACCATTGGGTCGTTACTGGTTAGGGTGGCCTGAATACCGTTTACGGTTAATGCTCCCCAGTTTTTAAGGGTATAAGTAATTGTACAATTTTCGTTGGGATTTATTAATCCATCAGTATTACCATCAATATCAACCACCTCAGGTGCGCCATCAGGCTCAACAAGCTCTTCGGGTTGAATAATCTCAATAATACCCTGATAAGGATAAACATTGCCACCACGTACAGTAACTGTTAAAGTATCTTCCACAGTAGGAGTAATTTCAATAACAACCAGTCCGTTTTCGTCAGTATGTCCAACAGCAAAAATTTCTCCATTAGTAACACACACAATGGCACTATCGGCGGGTATGCCTGATGTAGCAAAATCAACATTTATTTCGAGAAAGTTTACACCAACAGGTATTACTGATGCGTGCTCAACATCAACTTCTTTTGGCACATCTTTCCATATATGAAGACTGGGATCGCCAAGTGTGGTAAAAACTCTGTAATGATACTCTACCCATGGATCGGTTCCGAACACATTGTACATATATAATTTACCCCTAAGCAAAGCTTGCCCGGGTGTATCCATTCCTTCAACAAACATCCCCTGATAAATCCCTTTATCAATACGATTGTTATAGGTAGTATGTGTATTGGAAGTAGGGCCAAGAAAAGCAACTCCACCACGTGGTTCGCTCAACGAACCAAGTTGAATCCATTCTTCGCCAAAGCAGTTACCACCTCCGGTATCAAACATGGCCACACCACAACCAATACTGGTTACAAAAGTAAATTTACGCCCATTGTTCAAACTGGAAATATAATTGGTATGGAAAGAATAGCATGAGGCATTCCATCCGTTAGACCAACCTTCGCCACGGTAGTTTAAATAACTTCTTCCTTCATTAATAATGTCAACAATATCATTCTCGTTCATCGAGCAATCATTCCCCCAATCCCCATCGCTCATCAAAGTATCAACTTCAAATCCTCCATCGCGCATACGTGCTGCAGCAAATCGTTTGGTCTCAATCTGAGATTCGTAGTAATTATTTGAACAGCAAATTCCTTCTTTGTACCAATCCGTTTCTTCTACGTATGGCTCTTTTTCATACATCATATATTTATTGGTCATCACACGCATCCTATAATCACCCTGATTGGTAAATCGTCCAATCATCATTTCAGGAAAATGGTCATCACCTGAAATTTCAACAAAAAAATCGTCGTTTGGGAATGAGTAATCATAATTCACGATTTTTTTAGGAAAC
Source organism: Bacteroidales bacterium (assembly GCA_029939965.1). GTDB lineage: Bacteria > Bacteroidota > Bacteroidia > Bacteroidales > 4484-276 > SABY01. The sequence continues at coordinate 9,268 of JAOZRY010000070.1, forward strand.
ACACCATCATCTCCAATTATTAAAACATACGAAGGAACAACCTGCCAGTTAAAGTATGCATCGGTAATATGGTCTTTAATAATATTCGGATTGCTGCCATTTGCACCAATATCGCTAAAAGCTGTTACATGCACATCGGTACCCGTTTGTCGATTCCACTCAGCGTAAGGTTTAAAACTTTCAACAAATTCATCGGGCATAATACAAAGCATTAATTCATGACCTTCTTCCCTGCCTCCAAAACGACTTTCCAACACTTCCTGATAATTAAGGATAAAGCTGCGATACAGTTTTGCGAAAGAAGGTGGTATTGGTTTTTGGGCTGAAGTTTTTGGATTTATAATATCCCCGTCACCATAATTAACCCGAACAGTAATGGAAGAAACAACATGTAGTTCGCGTTTGGCTGCAAAATAACGAACCGGAAAAACTGAAACACGGGCAATACGAAAATCGCGAAAAACTGATGGTGGGTCAAGCTTAACCATCTCAGAAGGATAAACACCGTCTGATTTATAAGCCATTGTGTTCTCCTCATAAGAAGGTTCTGTGTCACCTTCCCACCATGATAAACGTGCAGGAGGCACATCCACATCTCTGAATATTTGCACTTCGCCGGTTTTGATTACCTCAATCGATACACCAGCTTGATCAGGAATAGCCAATACCTCAGCAACGTAAGGCAATTCAGGATATCCGGGTTTAGTTGTAAAAACATCGGTTAATAAATCTACCGCCTGATAGGTTTTGCCATCCGAAATTAAATCTTCAAAATCTAATCCGGAGATATCAATTTTAAAAACTGTACTATTTTCATTATCATCAATAACTGAAACCTTTGGTGGGGCTGCAACGGTCTTATTGTCATCAACCGGAACCCACTCAGCCATTACCCCAAAGGGGAATACGGCTAAAATCAACAAAATAATTGTGTACTTTTTTACCATTGTAATATGTAGTTAGTAATAGAATTAATACTCTGATAGTGCTAAAATACAACTTACCAGAGAAATCAATATAGTTAGTTATCTGAATTTATGCCTTTAAGACAGCTTGACATACTAATGGTTGCATGGTTTTGTAAGTAAAATTCATTCTGATAATGCTGCAAATTTCAAATAGAAATACAATACACTCATTTACTATAATTTATGCAGTGAGTTGTAACGTAGCCACAACGAATTTTTATCCATTCTAAATAGTGCCCGTCCATAATGTCGATGTTTGGTTCAGAATGTTCGAGTTCGAGGCTTGTGAAGTCTTTAAAACCAGGTGTTTACTTT
>JAOZRY010000591.1 GCA_029939965.1 Bacteroidales bacterium
ATTCCGGAAGCTCCGGCAAAGCCTTTCGGAGTTGAAACAGTTTGTTATAACCAATATTCATCAGTTTATACAACAAATTCTACATCAGCAATCTGGAGTTTAACCCCGCCTTCGGTTGGTAGCATTAATTACTATGATAGCACCTGCCAGATCATCTGGGGCCAAAGCTTTTCAGGGGAAGTCTCGTTAAAAGTAAAAACTATTAATGACTGTGGCGAAAGTGAGTTTTCTGAGCCCTTGTATATCCAAAAGCTGGAATCTTTAAATGCGGAATTTAGTGCCTCACAAACGGTTTTTGTAAACCAGCCTTATACCGTGCAATTTACCAATCTCACGCCCAACCAGGAAAACTTCGATTTTTTCTGGGACTTTGGCAATGGCGATACTTCCACTAATGTACAACCCGAATATACTTATCCCGAAAATGGGGAGTACTCAGTAATCTTAAAGGCTACAAACACAGCCACAGCTTGTACTGATTCGATAATCAAAGAGGATTATATTTTTTGTTCGGGAGTGGGGATTGCTGAGTCGAAGGACGAGGATTTTAAATATTGGGTTGATTATAAGCAAAATGTCCTGCATCTGAATTTTGGTCATCAGCCTGTAGATGTTAGTTTTCGTTTGTACAGTCAGCTTGGTGTTTTGCAAAAGTCATTAACCCTATCTCAAAAAAATCATTCAATCTCACTATTAAATTTTAATGCCGGTATTTACTTCTTTGTTATCGATAATATAATTTCCGGTAAAATAGTGCTGATCAGATAAAAAGGAATACATGTTAAATTCATTTTAATTATCAAATCAATAAAAATTAAAAACCATGAAAAATTATTTACTATTTATTTCGCTGTTTTTTACTACTGTATTTGTTTCGGCTCAAACTGATCTGTTCTTTTCGGAGTATTGTGAGGGCACTGGAAACAACAAAGGTGTTGAAATTTATAACCCAACGAGCGAAAGTATCGACCTTACGGATTATTATGTAGTTCGTTATGCCAATGGAAGCTCAACTTTTACTACTGATGGGGCAACGGATTTGCTGGGTACTATTGAGCCACACTCAACCTTTGTTTTGGTAAACGGACAAACTGAAAGCACTCCTACCTCCCCGGCTTGCGATCCTGAGATGCAGGCACTTGCCGATCAACTCGACCACGAATATCCGGCACCAATGTACATGAACGGAAATGATGCCATTGCTCTTGTTAAAACACCAGCCGGAGTACCTCCGACAAATACAAATATTACCCCGGTAGATCTTATTGGTCAGGTTGGACTGGGAAGTCTTATCTCCGGCGAAACAGGATGGTCATACGTTCAGGATACAACATTGGATTACCTTAACGGAAATGGTGATCCAATCCAGGGGAAAGTAATAAATTATATTGTTCAAAAATATGCAACAAATGGTTCTGATTTTGGTCCTTTTTGGATGTCATGGACATCTAACCATACCCTGATAAGAAGCCCTGAAGTATTTGATGGGATTGTAAGCAACCCCGATCCTTTTGTTGTAACTCAGCAATGGGATACCCTACCCGCACAATTGGATCCCAACGGTAATTATACCTATGCCGATATTTGGGATAATCTTGGTACACATGATTGTATCGTTAGTCCAACTCTATCTGTCGATTTTTCTGCAAATGATACAGTAATTTGTGAAAGCAATACCGTAGTTTTTACCATCGATGAAAATGCTTATAATATCGACAGTATTTCCTGGGAATTTCCGGGTGGAACTCCATCGTCATCACACGATCCCGAGCCTGAAATCGAGTATTCTACTGCCGGTGAATTTGATGTGGTTTTAGTGGTTTATGAAAACCAGAACTTTGCAAGCCAAACAAAACAGAATTATATAACTGTAAACCCGGTGCCACCAGCACCAGCTCCTCCAGCGGGTGATGAAATGGTTTGCTATGATGAAGTATTTTCTAATTATACAACAAATTCCACCTCCGCTATTTGGGAACTGTCTCCTCCTTCTGCCGGAACACAAAATTATTACGATAGCACCTGCCAGATTATATGGGCCCAAAACTTTTCAGGGGAAGTATCCTTAAAAGTAAAAATATATAATGGCTGTGGCGAAGGTGAATTTTCTGAACCCTTGTATATCCAAAAGCTGGAATCCTCAAATGCGGAATTCAGTGCCTCACAAACAGTTTTTGTAAACCAGCCTTATACCGTCCAGTTCACCAATCTAACACCAAGCCCTGATGACTTTGAATTTTTCTGGGACTTTGGCAATGGCGGCACTTCCACCGAAGTACAACCCGAATATACATATCCCGAAAATGGGGAGTACTCAGTAACTTTAAAAGCTACAAACACAGCCACAGCTTGTACTGATTCGATAATCAAAGAGGATTATATTTTTTGTTCGGGAGTGGGGATTGCTGAGTCGAAGGACGAGGATTTTAAATATTGGGTTGATTATACGGATAAGGCACTTAAAATAGAAATGCCATTTGAGTATAAAAATTCCTCACTTAAATTATTTGATATGCAGGGAAAACTTTGTGGAGAGGCGCAAATTTGTCAGCCGGAAATATCGATTCCGCTATCCGGCCTGCCGGCCGGATTGTATCAATTTGTAATAGTTGGGGGCAAGCGCAAATTATCCGGTAAAATAGTATTCTAACCAATAATAAATATCATATTCTAAATTCAATTATTAATAATTAAAACAAATTAACAATGAAAAAACAATTCACTTTACCATTGATGATGATGTTGGTGGTAGTTTTTGTAACTTTTACCGCTTGCGAAAAAGACACAAA
>JAOZRY010000592.1 GCA_029939965.1 Bacteroidales bacterium
TTGAAATGATAAAAGTAAACTTACGAATTATTTCAGCAACCAATAAAAATCCGGAACAGGCTGTTGCAGATAAAAAATTACGACAGGATCTTTATTACAGGCTCAATGTTGTACCAATTGTAGTACCGCCGCTTCGGGAACGAAAAGAAGATATTCCCTTATTGGTTTACCAATTCATTAAAAATTTTAATCCTTCATGCCAGATTGATGTGAAAGGTATTTCAAATGAAGCGATAAGATGCCTGAAAAATTATGATTGGCCTGGTAATGTGCGGGAACTGCAAAACGTAATCGAACAAGCTGTATCTTTGGCTGAATATCCAATAATTGAATTAAAAGATATACCCAAGCATATAAGCGATAACGATATTTTCGCTGTTGATAATGATGATTTCTGTACTGGTTCACCGTGAATTGGAATTTTGATGCTATAAAATTAGTTAGTCGCCGCGGGTTGTCCTTTATTGATTTGAAATGCATTTAAATGTTGAATGGAGTTTTCCGTTCCCATCGATTGCCCAAGACTATCTTTTCGCATCCGTTGTCGATTTAGTTTTCGTTGTTCTCTGGCTGTTTCCAGTTTGATGTCGCGTTCTATGAAAATATTGTTTTCCCGACAGTGCAGCTTATCTTCGGGAGTGATATAGCCAATTGCCGAATGAAGTCGTTCGGTATTATAATAAGTCACGAATTCATCAACGATACGCCGGGCATCCTCCAGCGATAGTGGTGTTTTAGGGCGAATACATTCACTTTTCAGGGTCCGAAACCAGCGTTCCATCTTGCCATTACTTTGAGGATAATTCACAGAAGTTCTCACATGAGTCATCCCCATGATTCGAATAAGTTCTTTAAAATCTTTGGCAATGAACTGCGGCCCATTGTCAGAAATTATCCGGGGCGTTACGCCAGGATATTTTTCCTGTGCCCGCTGAATAATGATTTCAACATCTGACGTTTTCATTGCTTTTCGGATCTCCCAATGAAGAATATAACGACTGTACCCATCCAGAATGCTGCACAGGTAATAGAACGTCCCCTGAATATTGAGATAGGAAATATCAATATGCCAATGTTCATGGGGCGCGTTGGGGCCAATAAAACCAGTACCTTTACGAGACTTTTTCTTTGCCCAACGGTTCAAAAAACCAGCCCCCTTCAACACCCGATAGACAGTACTGGGACTGGCAGCGACAATATCGGCATCCAGCATCATATAAGTTAACCGACGATACCCGTCATCCGGATTATCAAGATAGTACTGTTTAATGGCGTCAACCTCCCGTTCTTGTAGCCAGAAGTCCCTGGGGATTTTACCATTATGCTCGTTGGCTTTGCCGTAGCGTTTTTCCCAGTTATAGAATTTGCTGGTCGAGATACCTAACCATTTGATAAATGATGAGATAGAGATTTCCGACTTTGCCGACCAATCTCGCGCAAAATCAACAATCTCGTCTCGAATATCATAGGACACCCATTTGGCTTTTATATTTCCCCAAGCTTTTTTTTTAAAGCAACGTGTTCACCTAACAATTCAGCCAGAACTTCATTTTTCTGGGATAATTTCTGTTCTAATTTTGAAATCGTCTTGTGGGATGTGTCCTTGTCCGGTCGATTAAAAGCCTGGTGTCCCTGTTCAAAGAACTGTTTTTGCCATTTATAAAATTGGACAGGTTGCAATTGATAAGCATCGCAAATATCAGAAACAGGTTTACGAGTAATTAAGTGTTCTCTTAATATTCTTACTTTTTCTTCCGGTGTAAATGTACGTCTTTTTTTAGCCATGAATTTTCCTCCAGTGTGGTTTTTCCAATATAACAACTTCTTAGGAAAATTCCAATTCCAGCTGAAGCAAAATAATCTGAAGCAAAATATTATAATTGTCAAGTATTTTCTTAAAATCTTTATATTTTTTATCACTTAATTTATTACTATTTTGTTTTGTAACGGTTTAGCGCTCTTGTTTCTGTGGTTCAATAAACTTAATGTTGTTATTGATATTAGAAGTGGGCAGTTTGTGTTAGGTGGTTAGGTGGTTAGGTGGTTAGGTGTTGGGCGCTGTAAAATTTGATTGATTTATTAAATTGTTGTTGCGAATGATAATGTTTCCTGTGTTATTTTACAATGCGTTTTGGGACGCGATAATCACTTACAAAAAGACCACGGTTTACTGGGCGTTCCCGGTGACCGGCGCTTACCGCGTCAACACCAGCTTCTGTGTGGCGATAAAATCATTGATTTGAAGCTGGTAGCCGATTGTTGTTAGCGTGTTAAACGGATTTGGGAAATTATGATGAAGCTGATATTCAGAAATCGCATTAGCCCGCCTTCATTTTTGAAATCAAGAATTATTTGACTAAAACAATTTTTTTATGTAACCAATTATTATTAAAACAAAAACAAACCCAATAAATTCCACTGGAACACAACATCCCTTCATCTGTATTCCCGTGCCAGGAAATCGAATATTTCCCCTCAGTCTGGTAATTATTGAGTAACGTTTTCACTTTCCTCCCTAACAGATCGTAAATTGCGATTTCAACCGCTTGTGGTGCTGTCAGGATATAGGAAAATGTCGTTGAATTATTGAAAGGATTGGGATAATTATTTTGAACCTGAAAATCTGACGTTGTTTTTAAAGAAGGATTTTGACTTATGATCTGCGTTGATTTTCCATATTTCAATATAACGCCCTTTTCACCCACCGCGCATCCCTGGCTCTCGCTGAAAAATTTAATACTGTTTAGGTCGCGTGTCGTGCCAGACGACTGAATTTCCCATTCTTCAT
>JAOZRY010000593.1 GCA_029939965.1 Bacteroidales bacterium
GTTTACTTTTGTAAATGACTGGGTTTAAAGACAAGCATAACGAAGAAATCGGACATTATGGACAAACACTATTTAATATTGAAGGAGATTGTTAATCAAACAGTTCATTCTTCTTCAGCTTCAAAAACTCTATAAACCTTATCCATCCTTCGCACAAGTTCTTTGGTTGGGATAGAGCAAAACTCTCCTTTTATGGTTTTAACCACTTTTTTTTCATTTACCCTAATTTCAGCAACCTGATCTTCATAAACTCCGGTTGTTGGTCCATTAATCTGTATTTCATCACCAACGGTTAGTTCTTTGGTTTCCAGTTTAATTTCGGCAACTCCGATTTTCGAAAAATAATTGGTAACTTTCCCAATGTATTCTTTTCTTTTTGTGGCCATAGAGCCATATTTTTCTGTCCATTCCCCCATTTTCTTGCCCATATAATAGCCACCCCAAAAGCCCCGATTGTAAACAGCAGCCAGCTCAGTGTTCCATTTTGCGATATTCTCTTCCGAAAACTTTCCCGTAACACAGGCATCGGCCGCCGCACGATATATCCGGCTGGTAGTTTTTACATAATCAGCTGAACGACCCCGTCCTTCGATTTTTAAAACCCTAACCCCGGCTTTTAATACTTTATCCAAAAAATCAACAGTCTTTAAATCTTTGGGCGACATAATATATTCGTTATCAATCTCCAACTCAAATTCACCATCAAGATCGGTAACTTTATATCCCCGTCTGCATACCTGTAAACAGGCTCCCCGATTGGCCGAAAAATTCATGGTGTCGAGGCTCATATAGCATTTACCCGATACTGCCATGCACAAAGCACCATGCACAAAAATTTCTATCTGCACCAGATTTCCCGAAGGACCCTTAATTTGTTCTTCCTCAATCTTACCGGTAATATCTGAAACTTGTTTTAGGGTTAATTCACGTGCAGTAACCATTACATCTGCAAAATTTGCCCAGAATTTTACGGCTTCTATATTGGTAATATTGGTTTGTGTTGATATATGAATTTCCACACCTTGCGAACGGGCATATTGAATTACAGAAAGATCAGCTGCAATTATTGCAGTAATATCGTTGGCTTTGGCTGTGTCAATAATTTGTTTCATTTCATCCAACTCCTGATCATACACAATTGTATTTAATGTAATGTATGATCTGATATTGTTTTGTTTGCAGATTGCTGATATTTTTGCGAGGTCATCAAGGGTAAAATTTTTGGAAGAGCGCGAACGCATGTTTAATTTCCCTATGCCAAAATATACTGAGTTTGCTCCACCCTGAATGGCTGCCATCAGCGATTCGTACGAACCCACAGGTGCCATAATTTCTATATCTTTTGCTATCATTCTAATATATTTTTTGGATACAAAAATAGGTAGTTTTTTTTATAATTGATAAATGCTTCCTTATAGCCATCCCACTTTTAGTGGATTTTACAATCTGATTCCAATCCGGAAATCCAAAAAATCAGCAACATGGCCATGAGCTTTGAGTCCAAATCCGGCAAATAAATTTTTGGTGAGTTGAAGGTCCAAAGCATATCGTTGAAAAACATCAGCGTCTCTTTTGTAAGGATTGTAAATGTAAATCCCAAACTGCTGTGAGAAATTGAATTTCCCAAGCAAAAACTCATTTCCAAATAATATTCCGCCTTTTTTGTGGTCGGTATTTTTTCCACATCTTTTTATTTCTTCCTTGTGAGCACCATCGCCCATGTATTCAAAACCAAGGTTTATGGCGTTGATACGAGAAACTTGTCGGCTATACCTGCCATCAATTCCAATTGTTGAGTATCTTTTTAATTCCTCCGAATCGCTGAGTTGTTTTCCTGTTGCGAAAAACCACAGGAAAAACTTGTTTTTGTTTTCAATAGTTGTTTTCCAATCCGATCGCCTAAAAGACTTGAAAATGGATTTTTTTTGCAGATAGTAATCCATCCCAATGCCAACATTTGGGTAATTGATACCTTTGTTGGGCTCATTCATTCCACCATTTGAAATGTGGTTATAGTTGGCCGAAAGGCTCATTGTTAGACGATTTGAAATTCTGAAATTGATGTTTGCTCCAAACATCAATGCAAAACTAAGTTGGGTGCTGTATGAAAGATTGGTTGGGTTATTTACCTCATCGTATGGATTGTTTGCATAAGCCAGCCCAAAGCCCGATCGAAACGAGAAGTTTAATTTATGTTGTCCACCAAAAAAGGGTTCGATAAAAAACACAGATGTTATACCTTGTCCAAGAATTTCAGGGTTATCATAATCCCAGTATGTTGTAGCAATTCCAAGGCGAGGAAAGCATAAGCAGTTATCGAAAGCCTTTTTTGAATTGTAATGCCAGCTAAAATCCAGACTAACCCCCCACGGGAACGACTGACCGATTGGTCTGATATCCTGTGAATGAAGAATTACAAAACCATAATGTGATCTTAGCCCGACAGAAAAAAAAGGTTTGGCACTATCAGGGTGAGCTTTCCCTTGCGTAAGCGTTATTAGTGTGATAAAGAATATCAGGCTTAACCTCATAATACAATGATAGATTAAATCAGATAAAAATGTTCTTCTGTAATGAAAATTCTATTAATGAATTACGGAGTGGTTTTTAGTATCTGATTTTTAATATTCTTATTGTTTTTGGCAAGATAATAAATGACTTGATAAAGATTGGGAAAAGATTGACTACCAAACTCATTCAATCTGGTTGCCTCGAAGTGCCGAGCGGCAGGGATTGGAGTGGTAGCTTGCTGAAGTGGCGGCTGATATTTTTGTTGG
>JAOZRY010000071.1 GCA_029939965.1 Bacteroidales bacterium
GTAACAGGCTGATTGTAAGGGGTGGTACAGATTTCTCCCTTCGGTCGAAAAGACAGGGTTTTAGGCGTGGGAATGGGGAGAGAAAAAGCGGGTGCAGAGCACCCGCTTTTTCTCTCCCCAAAACAACAATTGCTGCCCTGTCTTTTCGACTGGAAAAATTGGAGTGAAGCGGAAATTTTGAAGGGAGAAATCTATTTCTTTTTATTTGTCCAATTCTATGTGAAAAGCCTTCGATAAATATCATGTGCTGAATCAAATTAACAATTACTATTTTCGTTTTTTACATTTATTATTGATTTAAAGATATTGTAACTTTATCAATCGATCTTCGTCTTAGTGATAAAATAAGGTAGAAATAACTGATGACAATAACCGAGTACAACAAATCTGTTGATATTAATGCTGATGGGGTTTTTAGGTTTATCCTGAAAAACAATGGTGATGAGGAATCATCACGCGATATTGTTCAGGAGGCTTTTGTAAGGTTATGGACAAAAAGAAAAAATGTACCATTTGAAAAGGCAAAAACATATCTTTTTACTACAGCTTACCACATCTTGATTGATATGGTTAGAAAAGAAAAAAATAAAATGGCATACATTACAAGCAATTCGCTGGAATCACAAAGTTCAAATGATTTTTCGGATTTAAGGGAAATACTTGAGAAAGCTGTTGCGCAACTACCTGAAATACAACGCACCGTGGTTATGTTGAGGGATTATGAAGGGTATTCATATAAGGAGATTGGAGAAATAACTAATTTAAATGAATCGCAGGTAAAAGTTTATATCTATCGTGCCAGAAAATTTTTGAAGGAGTATATCGGCAGTATGGATGTGGTTATCTAAACTTAATAATTAACAAGAATGCAGATTAACATAAATAATTACGAAATATTTTTTCTTGACTACTGGGAGAATAACCTTGGAAAGCAAGACAGGGACGATATGGCTCGGTTTCTGGAACGTAATCCAAATCTGCAAGACGAATTTTTGGAATATAAAGAAACCAACACATTCAGGCTTGAGCCTGATAATAGAATTTTCTTCGGCAGTAAAAACAAATTAAAACATCATGAAGTTGTATCGGTAGGTAAAATTAACGATCAAAACTACGAAACACATATTATAGCACATTTCGAGGGTGATCATTCTTTGGCTCAACAAAATGATTTTAGCGACTTTATCCATAAAAATCCACATTTAAAGCCTGATTTAAAATTATATAGCAGTACATACTTGCATGCTGATCAACGTGTAGTTTACAAGAACAAACAGCAACTAAAGCGTTCCTTAATTCTTGCTTTTCGGTCAAGGGCAATGTTGTATGGATCAATTGCAGCTGCAATTTTTCTATTGGCATTTTTGATTTTCAATCCTTTGCAAAAAATTGAAACATTAGTTAAATCAGAGCTTGCCAACAATGAAGAACCATTTAAAATAATTGATAACACCATAGCTTCAAAAAATAAGAATGATGGGCTTTCTGATCGTTTACATCCAAAAGCCCTGCTTGCTGAAATTAATAATCAACCCATCCCTGAACCTGAAAAAACTAAAACCTCTCTTATTGCCAGAGAAATTATTGAAATATCTAATGATTTAGAAATTCAAAAGCCCATTCGCATGCATTTGCCGACTAATGTTGATTTTCTGCAAAGTAACTTGCAACCTCTATTGCTCGGTTCTGATGCATTTGTTATTTCCAATATTGCCCAACGAACTGAACTTTCAGAAGCATTTAATGATATTATACTTAGGGATGCGTTACAAATTGAAAAAAACAACAGGAATGAAAAAAGTGCATTTGCCAGAATAATAGACAACATCGGCAGGCAACTTTTTGGAATCACCAATACGGATTCGCAGAATACATTGCTTGCTGAAGTTGCTCAAAGAGGGAAGGAAAGATTTTCGGACTTTATTGAAAATTCACCACGAATAGAATCCACATCAGACAGGGGAAAAAAACAAACTTATTTTTCAATTAACGAAAATTTTAGTATTAAAATAAGTAAAGATGAAAACAACCTACAGCCAAACCGGTAGATTCCACAAGTTTTGGTTTGTAGGTATAAAGTAGTTTAATAATGCCAAAGCCGCCAAGGTAACTGGATTTAGCTTAAAAATAAAAAGCTGTCATATTTATTGGTTTCTATCAGAATTCATAAATACGGCAGCTTTTGAGGTTTATTGATAGAAACTATTTCAGAGTATCGAGTATCGACTTTACAATGTTTGAAGCACCTTCGTAAACTTGTACAATATCAGCATCAAGCATATAACAAGGTGTTGTGAAAATTTTATTTTTCTTATCAATAATCACTTCACCATGCGTAGTTTTGATGTGAGTAGCACCCATTTTTTCTGCATTTTCTATAGTGGCCTCGTCCTGCCCGAGAGTAACATCAACATCACCCAAAACTTTTGCTAACAAAACCGGAGAGATACACAGAGCAGCAATAGGTTTTTTAGCTTTGTGGGTTTCTTTTATGGCTTTTTCAACGCTGGTATTCACAATACAATTAGCACCATTAAAAGCGAAATCGCATAGATTTTTTGCAACTCCAAACCCACCAGGGATCATCAAAACATCAAAATCAGCCGGATTATAATCTAACATTTCTTTAATATCACCTCTCGATAGCCGGGCAGACTCAATGAGTACATTACGGGTTTCATTCATCTCTTCTCCGGTAAGATGATTTATTACGTGGTGCTGATCGATATCCGGAGCAAAACATTGGTACGTACCTCCCTGTTGACTTATGGCAAGTAATGCAAGTGTAACTTCATGAATTTCGGCTCCATCATAAACGCCACTTCCGGCAAGGATAACTGCAAATTTTTTCATTGTATAAAATTTAAAATTGTTAATATCAATTAATTCGTATCAAACCTTTTTGGTAATATTATCTTTTATTTAAACAAAATTAGATTATTTCATTTATTTGCCAAAAGACCAATAGAAATTTTATTTCTAAATGATTTGTTCTACAATATTGATGGGTTTTTACTTGCAAATAACTATCTCTCAAATTACGGTTTCAATTCTCGAAACATTAAAACATGAATTTTAAAATAGCTTAAAACAAAAGCTCATGTCATTTTTGAAAAGTACTTTTGCAAAATGCAATAAAAATAAAAGTTGATTATTTATTTATAAATCTCAAATTATTATGGCTACATTTAATGAAATAATAAATTCACCAAAACCTGTACTTATCGACTTTTCGGCTGAGTGGTGCGGGCCTTGTAAAATGATGGCTCCCATTTTGAAAGAGGTTGCCCGTATGGTAGGAGAGAAGGCCAGGATTATTAAAATTGATATAGATAAAAATCCGGTCGTAGCTCAAAAAAACAATGTGGTGAGTGTGCCAACACTTATGATTTTTAAAAATGGTGAAGCTATCTTTAGGCAATCTGGTGTAATGCAGGCGAATCAAATTTTAGGTGTATTGCAACAATATATGTAATCCAGGTCTGATTTTTCGGTAAGTAAATGCAAGTAACCACGGAACATAATTATCGAAAAAAATAGGTTCTTTGCAACCAATAATTTAAGGTTCTACTACGATTTTAGTGGAACATACAAAAATGCTTCAATGATTCAATGCAATAATGTAAATAATATCCAAAATGAAAAATAAAATATTATTTTTCATAAGCTATTTAATATTATAGACTTAACCATTGAGAAATATTTTAGCATTTCATCATTGTCGCATTTCATCATTATAAACAAACTTATTAACAGAACAACAGAATCATTATTTACCACTAAAATGGTTATAGAACCTAATTTATTAAGATGTTTGAACTGTTTCAGGACGAAGTAATTATAAAATTTTTAAAGTTTGGTATTGTAGGTTTCTCAGGGTTGTTGATCGATTTTGGTTTTACCTGGATTTCGAAGGAAAAGCTTAAAGTACAGAAATATGTGGCAAATGGTGTGGGGTTTTCGCTGGCGGCAACTTCAAACTATTTCCTTAATCGCATCTGGACTTTTCAAAGTAATAACCCTGAAATAGCCATTGAGTTTAGCCAATTCCTTTTTATTTCGTTGATAGGTTTGGTTATCAATACGCTTATTTTGTGGTTGATAGTTACACGGTTGAAGTTTAACTTCTACCTTTCCAAAGTATTTGCTATCATGGTGGTAATGCTATGGAACTTTTTTGCAAACCTCTATTATACTTTTGCATAATACTGATGCATACATAAGTTTACATTTTTAATGCCAGCTCCTTTTTGTAAATGGAAGAGACCAAAAAAAGCGGACGTTGAACGTCCGCTTTTTTTGGTTTAAAATAGTAATATGTGCAGTAGTAATATTCCGGAAATATTAAGTGCTTTTTAATAGGTTTTTGTCATAGCAGTTGGAATACAAATGGTGAAATCAGCCATACCAATGTTTTCTTCTTCAATTTTATCAATTGTATCCTGCTCAATAGAACTAATGGTTAATATCTTGAGATCGGGATTCATTTGTTTTAAATACCAGGAGATACCTTCGAAATTGTCGGAGTGGTATGAACCATTATAGTGGATAAATAGTTTTCCGGATTCAAAATTTTGCATAATGAAATAGGCCATAGTTGCATCTTTTATGGCTTGTGCTTTAGGCAAGTTATCGTTGGCGTGTCCTTTACCCATTCCTTTCATCATTTCCGCCATTGCCTTGTAACCTGGCAATTCAGGGTCGTATTCAATTGGTAGGGGAGGGAGCAAATTTTTTGCATCATCCGACAAATTATTTAACCCTTCAAAACCCTTTTTGTGAACTAAAGAAGCGTACCGTCGGGGAACGTTGCAGGCAATAAATTTAAGTTCATTTTCCTTGGCAAATTCAATGAGTGGCTTATAATCAGTTTTATAATTATTCCAAAGCTTGGCTTCATCTTCAAAATTCTTTTGCTTTATTAAACCCGAAAGATATTCATCTAAAAGCATTTGGTTGTCCGATTCGAACATTTCGGCACCTAAAACAAGATTTGATCCTTTTTCGCTATACAAATCAGTGGTAATTTCAAGCTGCAACCAGTGACTGATTGGGTTGTTGTGCAACTCGCCAAATAGAACAATATCAGCTTCCAAAGCCTTATTAATAAGTTTCTTGTATTTGGTCTGTTTACCTTTTTGGTTGTAAAGACTGTAAGCCGGCATATCCGACCGCATTGCAGTTGCCATAAAAGCAATGGTTACGATAAGTAAAAAGCTGATGTTTTTCATTTAACTTTATTTTATTTAGAAATCTAATGTATTAATTTTTCACGAATTTCAGGGTTTATTGACAAAGGCTTTTTAAACAATACCTGATCCATTTTGAGGGTAACAACATTTTGAGAACAAGCCTCTTGAGCTGCCATTGTACCCCCCGATTCATCAAGCCATGAAAGCATCCGTCCACCAAAAAGGTTATTGCTTACACCAATATCGCTGGTTTTACAAATTTTAGTGGAAATGAGTTGCATAATGGTTTTGCATTAGTGGCTGCAAAAATATCTTTTTAATATTTGATTTTCATTAAATATGTTACACTTGTATGTTAGCAAATTGAATTATTTAGTAACATGCAACCTTTTTATACCGGAATTTCTATTTTAAATTTTTAGCTCATCAGCTCTAAACATCAATGGCAAAAGGTACTTTGCACTTTCAATAACATACACTTTTCCTTTTTCCCCTTTCAGGATTACTCTCATATTTTGCTCCTGATTTTTTTCAATCTCTGCCATTACCTGCCGGCATGATCCACACGGCGAAATTGGTTCTTTAATTTCAAATTTACCGGTAACAGCAGTAATAGCAATTGTTTCGATAGGTAAATCAGGGAAATTGGCTGAAGCATAAAATAGTGCTACCCTTTCGGCACATAACCCCGATGGATAAGCTACATTTTCCTGATTATTCCCTTTTAATATTGTTCCATCGGCCATACGTAGTGCCGCTCCCACAAGAAATCCTGAATAAGGTGCATAAGCATTTTTCGATGATTTTTGAGCTTCCAAAAGAAGTTCTTGATCAGCAACAGGAAGGTCATTTTCAGAAGTATATGAAACAACGGTACAAACAATCTTAATATCTTCCATATTTGTAGTGATTGAACTGGTTTGGCGAAGATACAAATTTCTTAAATCATCCAACTGTAAAGGCATAAAAAAGGCTGCCTTTAGAATTATTTGGCAGCCAAAAAACTTAATAATATTATTGAATAATCACGCAAGAAGAAATTATCACTCCGGAGTTAATCCGGATAATTATTCGATGGATGCTTTGGTAACTGTTCCATCAAGGATCGATATGTAATTCTTGTTATCGTTAATAATTTCAATTGCCTTTTCAACTTCAGGATCAGTAACCAAACTTGCAATTACACGTCCTTTTTGATGGTAAAACCTTGAGGCAATTTCAATTTTCAGCATCTCCGAAATTTCATTCCGGTGTTTAATCATATCTTCGTCTTTATTGTGCATTAACTTAGTTTCTAATGCTTCCAGCTCTGTGTTGATATCTTCGAGGTATTCTTCCTTTTCGGCAATTTTCTTTAATTGTTTTAATGATTTTTCACTGCCGGTGGTATATTCAAAATCTTCATTATTGTTTACATACGCAATAAAATCATCGTAAAGTTCATCATTGATTTCGAATAATTTTGGTGCAACAATCGAATCGTTTTCACGGGCAAACTTATTGGCGTAATCAAATATGATAAATTTGGTGAGTAATGCATATCCAATGGGGCTCAGCTTTTCGGGATCCATTTTAACATCAGGCTCAATACCACCTCCATCATAAACCTTTCTTCCGTTTTTGGTTTTAAATTCTGAAATAAGAGAATCAGGAACTTTGTGAGCCACTCCTTTATTGTCTTTGTGCGAATAATCAATAGCCTGTATGCAACGTCCGCTGGGTATATAATATTTGGCAACCGTTACTTTTACTTTGGCATTGTAGCTTAAAGGCAGCACATTTTGAACTAATCCTTTTCCATAGGTTTTTTGACCTAAAACAACCCCACGATCCAAATCCTGAATAGCACCCGAAACAATTTCAGAAGCAGAGGCCGAGCCGGGATCAACCAGAAATACCAGCGGGATTTTAGTATCTTCGGATTTATTGGTAGTGTAATACGACTTATTTCTTGATATTTCTTTACCCTTTGTGCTAACCACCAGCTCCCCTTTATCGGTAAAAATATTAACAATATTTACAGCTTCATTCAGCAATCCACCACCATTACCTCTCAAATCAAAAATCAACCCTCTGAGGTCATTGTTATCCTTCATATCAAGAAATGCAGCTTTAACCTCTTTACCTGCATTTTGGGTAAAACCGGAAAGTTTAATATATCCAACCTCATCATTCAACATACCGTAATAAGGGATGTTATCAATCTTAATGTTCTCTCTTTTCAACACAACTTCAAAAGGTTCTTCAATGCCTTCCCGTTCAATAAGCAACGTCAAGGTTGTTCCCGGTTCACCTTTAAGCACAGTACTCACATCTTCGGTATTCTTATCTTTTGCAGATTTACCATCCACGTCCACAATTTTATCGCCTGGCACCAATCCTGCTTTATGAGCTGGAAAACCTTCGTACGGTTCAGAGATTACTACAAATTTACCTTGCTTATGAATCAACGCACCAATACCTCCATATTGACCTGTAGTTAGTAATTTGTAATCTTCAATTTTTGATTCGGGTATATAATTTGTAAACGGATCGAGTGATTCGAGCATGGCATCAATACCGGTTTTCATCAAATCACCGGGAGCAACCTCATCCACATAATTAATATCTAACTGTTTGTATAGTTCTGAAAAAATATCAAGATTTTTTGAAATTTCAAAGTCATTATTCTTTTCCTGCCCCAGAATTCCTGAAGAGATTATTATGGCCAGAAATAAAATTGGGATTACTTTAAGCCATTGATTTAATAAAGATTTGTGGTTTGTCATAGTTATTAGCATATTATGGTTATTCAAAGTTTATCAATTTCCTGACATAAACGTTGAATGGAGAGGTTTATTTTTTTTTTGGTTTCATGGTAATCCAATATGTCTTTTGCTGTATAAACAAATGCCAGGGCAATTTTCCTGTTATTCGATGATAATTTGTCGTACAGAAAGTATTTGTTTTTACGGTATGCTTCACGCATTAGTCGTTTTATTCTGTTTCGTTTTACTGCATGTTTAAAACGTTTTTTGGAAACTGTTAACAAAACCTTGGCCGGATATTTCCCTTCAAATCTGTCATTATCATCCACATACACCCAGATTACTTTAAAGGGATATACAAAAAAGGAACGGCCTCTAAAAAAAAGTCTTTGAATCAGCTTGTCGTTGCAAAGCTTTTCTGTTTTGTTAAACGATTGTGTTTGCTGAGGCTGCATAATATGGTGTGTCGGAAATTGCAGTCCAATGCAATAGGATAAAGTTCTGTGTTAAAATATTACAAAAATGTAATCCGGCAATTTCTAATCTACATTCAGGCCATTCTTTTTATGAAGTTTTTCAAAATATTGAGTTAGAGCCATAGTCATCGAAGGTGCTGTTTTTGTTGGAGCATTCAAACTAAGCGAAAGCCCGGCATCCTTTACGGCTTTAGCGGTAGCAGGGCCAAAAACACCAATCTGGGTATCTCGCTGCTCATATTCAGGAAAGTTTTTCATTAGCGATTTAACACCTGACGGGCTAAAAAAGATCATCATATCGTAGTTGTTAATATCAATATGCGATAGATCACTTGCCAGAGTTTTGTAAATTATAGCCTTAGTAAATTTTATCTTGTTGTCTTCAAGTAACTTTGGAAGCGATTGTTTATGGATGTTAGAACACGGAAGCAAAAACTTTTCGTCCTTATGTTTTTTCAGAATCTCAATGAGATCTTTAAAATTCTGGCGTCCGTGAAACACTTTGCGTTTCCTAAACTGAACATATTTTTGAAGGTAGTAGGATGTGGATTCAGATATGCAAAAATATTTCAGCGTATCAGGAACTTCAACCCGCATCTCTTTGCAAATCCGAAAAAAATGATCCACCGCATTTCTGCTGGTTAAAATTACTGCTGTATGGTTAGGAATGCTTACACGATCCTTTCGAAAATCTCTGGATGGAATCCCTTCAACTTTGATAAATTTGTGGAAATCAATTTGAAGACTGAATTTTTCTGCCAGGTCACTGTATGGATTCTTTATCGGATCAGCTGGTTTGGGTTGAGAAATGAGTATATTCTTTACCATTAAACTTAATTTTGCTTAATTTATTTCTTTTAAATGTCCTGCTAAAACCCTTAAAATTACCTGATTAGTATATTAAATACTATAAAAACAGGTAAAATTTCAAGTGCGCAAAGATATAAATATTTTTGATACAAAGAATAATTACTAACCTCAAATGTAATTAATGATCCTCTGAAAATCCTAAATAAAAACAGAAATACTCCTATAAATATGGCAAACCATAGAATGATGTCAGTACGCGAGTAAATTGAAAAAATCAATAAGGGTATCAAACATACAGTAGTAATAGAATTAAAAAATAGGGTATTAGCTAAGTATTCTTTAACAAACCCACTGGTTTTAAATATAAAGCCCAAAATTCGGACAAATACAATTTGAGAAATTGAATAAATTGAAAATATGAATAAGATTTCTGCTATCTGGAAAGTCAATGATTTTTCGGTAGAAATAGTTATCGGAGCAAATCTTGAAATAATCTGAAAAAAAAGTGTCGCCAATACAAGCAAATTGGCTACAATCAGTGGGAATTTAGAACCGATCGGGAAAAGTATTCCATCCCGAAAAAGCTGTCGGAAAATAGGCCTCGAATAGAGACCGGTTTGTAAATGCCTGAAAAAATATTTACCCGACAATCGAACATAAGCAATAATTAATATTGGAAATGCTAACGTTAATAATTGCCACTCGTAATGATGAACCACAATAGGTTGAGGGTTGAACTGCACCGGTTTATCACTTTTAGATGTAAAAAACTTTTCAGGAAATTGTTTGGGAAGGGGGGGGGCTAAATCAAAAATCTCACCATTGGATTTGCTCATTCCAATTGTATCATTAGGAGCAATCCTATTTGTTGTAGTATCTATTATGCTTTCTTGTGGTATCAATTTAATATTTTTTTCGCCGCAAAATTAGTTTGATTAATTCAAAAACATATCAAATTTGCAAATTAATCATTCACAACAAAACATATTTTTTATAAAGTGGATAATACAATTAACGTATTGGAGGATGTGGGTGGAGTTAAAAAATTAATAATCCCCACCCTTAAAGAATGAAGCAAAACAGTAAAGTATTATTTACCTTTAATGAAAAATACCATATTTCCACAATAATAAACTTTCGGTTTTACTACCATTTTAACGACAAATAATGATTCTGTTGTTCTGTTAAAAAGTTTGTTTATTAATGATGAAATGCGACAATGCGATAAGGAAACAAGAAAAGAAGGAGAAGATGATTAAAGCATT
>JAOZRY010000594.1 GCA_029939965.1 Bacteroidales bacterium
ATCTCCTACTTTATCATCACCAACAGCATTTTAAATTTCTCTACTGCATTAAGTGCATGAGGAATATTTGCCGGCATTATAATACTTTCGCCTTTTTGGAGTAGGTGAGGTTTCTTATCAATAATAATTTCTGCATTACCATCAATCACATTCACCATTGCATCGAAGGGGGCTGAATGTTCGCTAAGACCCTGATCTTTATCAAAAGCAAAGAGTGTAATTGTTCCGGTGTTTTTTTTGGTAATGGTTTTGCTTACCACAGAGCCGTTTGAATAGTCAATGGCTTGATTTAGCTTGAATTTTTCTGAATTTTTCATAATATTTTGGTTTAAAAAAACCTAACATGTTTTTGCCCGGACTGATGAACTATTGAAACGAGATTATAAACATTAGCCCCAAGAGCTTATTTGTTAGACTCCTATTTGTAATGTTCGTGTTGTTTTTGGCAAGATATTGCATGACTTGATAAAGATTGTGAAATGATTGCCAACCAAACTCATTCAATTTCGTTGCCGTGTAGTGCCGAGCGGCAGGGATTGGAGTGGTAGCTTGTTGATCCCGATAGCTATCTGGGAGTCGGCTGTGATTTTTGTTGGTGGGTGGAGGCTGTAAGCCCCCGCACCAATAGGGATTGTAGCGAAACAACATTGAACATACAGGTTTGTTTAGGTTAAGTGAATATTTAGTGTTTGTCCATAATGTCCGATTTCTTCGTTACGCTCGTCTTTAAACCCAGTCATTTACAAAAGTAAACTCCTGGTTTTAAAGACTTCGCAAGCCTCGAACTCGAACATTCTGAACCAAACACCGACTTTATGAACGAACACTATTTATTGTAAAAATAATTTTATGTCATCATCAACAGTATTAATTCCGGCAATACCAAAATTCTCTACCAGTACTTTGACTACATTGGGCGAAAGGAAAGCAGGAAGTGTTGGCCCCAAATGGATGTTTTTTACGCCGAGATAAAGCAGTGCCAGCAATACTATTACGGCCTTTTGCTCGTACCATGCAATGTTGTAGGCGATGGGGAGTTCGTTGATGTTGTTCAGTTCAAAAACCTCTTTCAATTTTAGTGCAATTACAGCGAGTGAGTAAGAATCGTTGCATTGACCAGCATCAAGCATGCGCGGTATTCCGCCAATGTCGCCCAGTTGCAGTTTGTTGTAACGATATTTGGCACAACCGGCTGTTAAAATCACGGTGTCTTTCGGGAGTTTTTCGGCAAACTCGGTGTAGTAATTGCGGCTTTTCATGCGACCATCGCAGCCTGCCATCACAAAGAATTTGCGGATAGCTCCTGATTTTACAGCCTCTACAATTTTGTCGGCCAGTTGCATAACCTGGTTGTGTGCAAACCCGCCAATAATTTCTCCGCTCTCGATTTGGACAGGTGAAGCACATTTTTTTGCTTGTTCGATAATTTCAGAAAAGTCTTTCATTCCGCCGTTTTCTCTTTCGGCTATGTGCTTAAATCCGGGGTAACCCGAAACACCTGTTGTATAAATCCTGTTGCTATAATTATTGCTCTTTTTTGGAGGAACTATACAGTTGGTGGTGAATAGAACCGGGCCGTTAAAACTTTCAAATTCTTCATTTTGCTTCCACCATGCATTTCCATAATTTCCTACAAAGTGCTTGTATTTTTTAAAAGCCGGGTAGTAGTGAGCTGGCAACATTTCGCTGTGGGTGTAAACGTCAACACCTGTTCCCTGTGTTTGATTAAGCAAGTCTTCCATGTCGCGCAAATCGTGGCCACTAATTAAAATACCAGGGTTTGTGCCAACACCAATATTTACTTTAGTGATCTCAGGATTTCCGTAGCGGGTAGTATTTGCTTTATCGAGCAGAGCCATTACTTCTACGCCATATTTTCCGGTTTCCAAAACCAGAGCAATGTTTTCGTCGGTTGTAAGCTCATCGTTGGTAATTGCAACCAGAGTATTCTGAACAAAAGCATTAAGCGTGTCGGATTTGAATCCGAGTTGTAAAGCATGTTCCTGATAGGCTGCAAGGCCTTTCAATCCGTAAAGTGTTAATGCTCTTAGCGAGCGGGTGTCTTCATCATTGGCATCAATTTTACCATTAATGGCTTCGCCTTTAGTATAAAATTCATGCACACTATCGGAGTACCAGGATAGCGAATCATGAATTATTCCGGTTAGTTTACCACCTGCTTTTTCAAAAGCAAGCTTCATTTTTTCTCTTAATTTCAGGGCTTCACGAATGGTGCCCACAAAATCATCGGCCGAAAAATTAGCATTGGTAATAGTTTTAAAAAGGGTTTCGATAACAAACTTGTTCACGTCGTCATCCTCAACCCCCAGTTTACGGGCTTGTGTACTGTAAATCGAAATACCTTTCAAAAGGTAAACCGACAAATCCTGTAAATGAATTACTTTATCAGTAACTCCGCAAACGCCTTTTGAACCCTGGCATGCAATTCCTTTTGCAGCTTCCTGGCATTGATAACAAAACATACTCATTTTCGTGTAAATTTATTTAGGGATTGTAATGAAATAACTTCGCCTGTTCTATTCAACTAATTACATTACAATTCCTTAGATTATTAATTAATGATTATTATTTTTTTACTCGTAATTTAAAAGGTTGAGAACTTGGGAGTTGCTCAAAAATAACTTTCGGACATATTTCTGAGCAAGCCACAAAAGAGATTGATTTTGAATATTCTTCAATCTCATACAATAGAAATAATATTATACTTGCAATTATTCCTATATGTCATTATGCTATAATATGTTATGCAAC
>JAOZRY010000595.1 GCA_029939965.1 Bacteroidales bacterium
TTGATGTGGTTAAAACTTTTTTGTAACCTCTCTAAAAAACCACCGTCAAAGAGTGTGAAACGAAGATGAAATTAAATGTTTAACAATTTAAAAAAGAAAAAGACATGGTAGAAATTTTGGTTCCTCTTGGATTTTTTGCGCTGGTTTTTGGTATTATTTACATCTTGGCCGAACGCAAAATTAAACTTACTTTAATACAACATGGTGCAGATGCTAAAACATTAAAAATGAATGGAAATTCGAATAGTTCGCTTAAATTCGGATTATTGCTTGTTGGCGTTGGCGTTGGTGTATTGTTGGGAAATCTCATTGTTGCTTTATCGGATATGCAGGAAGAAGTAGCATACTTTTCGATGACCTTCATGTTTGGCGGAATTAGTTTGCTTATTTATAATTTTATAATAAGAGCACAAACTAATAAACAGGCCGATCAACCTGATTAATTTTGGCTATGCCAATCCCTTTGGGGTATTGCATAATTCAATAACAACACCATAAAACAAAAAGAGGCCATAAGGCCTCTTTTTGTTTTATAAGAAATATAACCAGCTATTTTCCCAGTTTCTTTTTCTTCTTCATATCTTCCATTAATGTATTTATTTTAAAATTATTGATATATGCAAAAATTAGAATTACCACCAAAATGGCTATTGTATAATACACAAAAATTGGAATCGGTACCGGGTCGCCAGCGGCATAGGAATGTAATCCTGACAGATAATAATTTACACCAAAAAAGGTCATCAAAACCGAACTAAAACCAACTACTGCCATTGCATTAAAAAAGTACCGTCCTATTAAACCCGGAATAAAATTGAGGTGAACGATTATTGCATAAACTAAAATGGTTATGAGAGCCCAGGTTTCTTTGGGATCCCAACCCCAGTATCGTCCCCACGATTCGTTGGCCCACACTCCTCCCAGAAAAGAACCGATTGTAATCATGTACAACCCAATGGTAATAGTAGCTTCGGCTGTGAACGATATTTCTTTGATGGTTAAATTAAAGCTCTCCAAATTGTTTTTGGTTTGGAAAATCATTAAAAATAAATTGAATAATCCCAGTATCATACCCAATCCCAAAAATCCATAACTTGATGTGATAACAGCCACATGAATGGTGAGCCAAATGGATTTTAATACAGGAACCAGGTTGGTTACTTCGGGGTTCATCCAGTTGAGGTGAGCCACAAACAGTGATAATGATGCCAGCACTGTAGTAGCAGCAAGTGCAATGTTGGATCGGCGTGCAAGCAAAAAACCTCCAAGCATAGTTGCCCATGCTATAAATATCATCGACTCGTATCCGTTGCTCAAAGGAGCATGTCCGGCAATATACCATCGCGCCGCTATACCCAAAGTTTGAAAAATAAAAAGTATTGCAATTATGCTGATAATAGTGTTTTTGATGATCCCAACCTTGAATTTAGGATATACCAGATTTACAAACAGAATTATAAGGAACAATAATCCCAGTATTCCATAATATTTAAATAGTTTCTCAAAAATCTCATATCTGTTATTAAGAATTTCAATTTTCTGTTTCTTCTCCGAAGGGATAATTTCGGAAGCATACTTTTGTTGGTACAAATCTATGGCCTCTACCATTTCGTTAGCACTACTATAATCTCCTGTTACAACGGCATTCCTTAAAGCTTCGGCATACATCACTATCACATTCTTCACAAAATTGCTGTCGTTTTCGGGCATTCCCGATATTTCATCGTCCGGCGAAAACCATCGCCCTGCAGGATCGGATATTTTGGGGAAGAGCTTTAAATAATTATAAGTGTAAATAAGATAAAAAATATTCACCTTCTCATCTGCTTTTATCACCTCTTTATCATATTTGGTTCTATCCAGACTTTTCTTATGGTGCGCCTGATTTGATGCATTACTTAGTAAATAGCTGTTTTGTATTTCAAAATTAAAAAAGTTGTTAAAGGCAGCATATTTCTTGTTAATATTCAATTGCTCTCTTAAAGTCTTGTTACCAATTTTGAGCATCGGAACACTTTGCCAGATATTAGGGTTTGAAATAATTCCCAGAAAAATCTGGTCGGAGGTGAGTCCTTCGAAGGTACTTTTTCCGGTAAACTTTCGCAGAAACTTTCCGGTAAGTGTATTCATGGGTTCCAGCCTGTTGCTTGGTCCCAGTACAATTAACTCACCAAATTTAGCAGCATGATCTTTGTCGATTACATCCACAGCAACACCATTAATAATTACCTTTTCCTGTGCAAATATTCCCTGAAAAGGCAAAATTGCAGCAAGTAATAAAATTACCGACAGCGTTTTCATTTTTTTCTTACGTGTTTTAGTTATCAAATTTAAAACATTTCTGAATCTGGTTCTTTTGGAAATGAGCGAATAAATCATTCCAAGGGTCATTAGTGCATAACCTATGTAACTAATGATTGTTCCCAGGCCATCGTGATTTACCGAAAGCACAGTACCCTTTTCGTCGGTATCGTACGACGACTGATAAAACCGGTAACCGTGGTAGTTGAGGATGTGATTCATAAAAATACGGTAATCAAATTCTTTCCCGTTTTCTTTGTCGATTAAGGTAACTTCACTTGCGTATGATGATGGGCTATCGGAGCCGGGGTATCTGTCGAGGATAAAATCATTAAGCCGGATGGCGAATGGAATTTCAATGGGAATAGCACCATAAGTTAGTTGTAATATTTTCCCGTTTATTTCTACGTTATGCGAATCCCCAATCAATCCCCTTACACCCAGGGCATAGGTTTCAATGCTTTTATTT
>JAOZRY010000596.1 GCA_029939965.1 Bacteroidales bacterium
TGATCTTCCCAGAAAGCTCCTTTACGATTTTTCCGACTATTGTATGCCTGCCCAGTATTGCCGGATACCAGCTGC
This sequence comes from Bacteroidales bacterium, assembly GCA_029939965.1. Lineage (GTDB taxonomy): Bacteria > Bacteroidota > Bacteroidia > Bacteroidales > 4484-276 > SABY01. The sequence continues at coordinate 76 of JAOZRY010000596.1, forward strand.
ATGCTTTTGGAAATAAGTCCTTTGCGACTATCCACTACCAGCAGATGGATATGGTTGCATGTAACAGCATAAGTAATCACGTTAAGACCATAGCGTTTTTTAGCTTTAAAAAGCCAGTCTCTCCAAGTTTTTCTATCCTTTTCAAATTTTAAAAGGTGTTCTTTTTTATGACATCTGTGGGTGATATGCCACAAAAAACCCGGAATGTGTAATCTTTTTCTACGCGGCATGATTCTTCCTGAACATGAGGCTTAAATGCCCTTTTTTAGTATTAAAAAGTATGGTTTAAGAGCCTTTTAGACACTGATTTTGTCAATATTCTTTAAAAAAACAACGGGTTATCTGGGTCAGACCCTGTTTATAATGCTTTTAATGCAATTACAGCAAAAGCTGCTATTAAACTATTATCAAGAAAGGTATCCTTATTGCGAAGCTCGCCCAAAAAGACATCATAACTGAAAAAAAGTATTAAAACCTTTGCAACAACCACTTTAATATCCGGGTTTTCCAGATGAACAGTGGGAAGGTTCGGGAAAATAATAATCACAATAAAAATGAGGAAATCAAGAGGATTGATTTTAAATCCCTTTTTGCGCCTTGTAAGGTTCAATGTTACTATCACTAAAAGAATCAGGCTTACAAAAACAGCATTATTGACAAATATCATCTTTGCTGTCATCCAGGAAGAGATCTCAGTTGTCGAAAAGTAAATCAGCATGGGGATAGTAGAGTATAAAGCTATTCTCAGCACATCTTTTTTAATTTCCGGTTTAAATATTTTTGTCGCAAGTATCAATAAAATAAAAAAAACAGCCCCCCAGAACATGTACCACGGCATGTTTTCAGGAATGATGCATTGAAACAAAAAAACCGTGGCAAGTGCCCACTTAAGGGTAGTAAAGGCAATTCTAATCGACACTTGCTCACCTGCAAAAGATGCCAGCAGGCTTTTAGCTCCGAGATATCTTCCATTCCCGCTTCTAAACATGAACTTTTTTTTCTCTGCAATCGTAAAGCAAAACACTATCCCGCCAGCGAGAGCCATAAATACAATCAGGTTGGACCAGTTTGAATAAAATCTTAATAGAAATGCACAACTGATAAACACTGCCTGGAGGAAATAGATAACAAGAACTGATTCAGAGTGGTAAAGCCCGAGTTTCATAAGTTTATGATGAAAATGATTCTTATCAGCTTTAAAAGGTGAGCTGCCATTTGATATCCGCTCCACCATAACTGTCAAAGTATCAAGAATTGGAAACCCGATTAAAAACAGAGGTGTTATCTCGCTGTATGGTGTATTGGACTGTGTCAGCACCAGAGTAAAAACAACACAGAGAAATCCAAGCATCTGGCTGCCTGCATCTCCCATGAACACTATTGCAGGATAGGTATTAAATCTTAAAAACCCCAAAATAGCCCCGACCACAGATAGAGACATAATGGCAATGGGTATGTTCCCGCACTTGTATGCAAAAAAGCCAATAGTTACAAAACTGAGCATGGAAATCCCACCAGCCAGGCCATCTAAGCCATCAGACAGGTTAATGGCATTGGTCACACCGACAATAAACAAAACAGTCAAAGCAACTGAGACAAAAACCGGCAGTACAAATCCCGCCGGAACCATATCACCAAGAGACTCGATCCTGATATTGCCATAAAAAATAACCACAAGAGCGCCGCCAATCTGCGCCATAAACTTATAAAAGTATTTCAGATTCTTAACATCATCAATCACCCCGATAATTACAATCATAAGACACCCGATATGGACAGCTCGTATCATATTATCCATGGGCACCCAGATCAGCACAGGAATAATTGCACCCAGCGCCATGGCAATCCCGCCACTTCTCGGCATGGGCAGCACATGAACCTTTCTTTCGCCGGGCTGATCCACAAGATTAACTCTGAACGCAACTCTCTTTACAATTGGAATGATCGCAATCGTAAGAAATAACGATATTATGAAAACAGAAAATAGATACATTTTATAAAGGATGGTTTATGGTAAATAATCATTTCACCGGTAAGCATTCTGTCTATGTTTTAAATCAACTATAACAACTATAACTTTTTCATTTTCTATCAAATAGAACAGTCGATAGCTTCCAACTCGATATCGATAATATCCATTAAAATCACCTTTAAGCTTTTTAATATTTGTCCCAAAATATGGATTTGACTTCAACTGGGGGTAGACAATATTTTTGATTTTTGTATAAAGCTGTGGATCAATTTTCTTTTTGACTTTTTCAAAAGTCTTGGATTCTGCAATTTGAAAATCAGACAATTTTGTAATCTTCAGTTTTTAAATTTTTAAAGCCCTCTTGAAGATTTTGAACCAACTCCTTGTCATTCAATATTTCATTCATTTCACTATTATCAACATACTGTACTGAGGTGAGATATTGCAGCGTAGCAAATTCAATAAAATTTGAAATATTTCTTTTTTGACCTTCTGCGGCAGTCTTAATCATCTGATAAATTGAGTCATCAACTCTCATTGTTAATGTTTTCATACTCCCCCTCCTGCATTGAATATTAATTACCTTAAATATATTCAATTTTATTCAACTTGTCAATAGTTACGATTTCTTGAGTATCAAATTTTTCTGATAACAAAACCATTTTTTCTAACTGCCAGCCTGCCAAGAAGGGCAGCAGGGATTGGATGTTTTGG
>JAOZRY010000072.1 GCA_029939965.1 Bacteroidales bacterium
CTTTAATCTAATTGCAGTGTTGGTGGAGGCCGGGATTTTTTTTTGCAATATTTAATCAATAATCCACAAATTGGTCAGGTTAAACGGGCCGGCACAAAAAGCAAAGGGCAACTTTTTATAGATAAAAGTTGCCCTATGAAAATAAAACCTAGTTAAAAGAGGATCTGGTTAACAATGTTGCCATAGCCTTACAGTATTTTGTTGTTGTGCAAAAGAGTTGAAAAAGAATTTATTAACTTGACAGACCCGATGGTGGGAGGCCCTTGTCATTGCTTGTATTGAGTAGTAAAGTATAAGCAGTTCAGAAAAGTAAAAAAAGCAGAAAGTCAGTTAACAAGTTTTAAAAGCAATTAACCAAAGGGCTCATCCAACCAACGAATTTCAGTAAATTCACTGCAATCAGTTGTTGACTATAGCTAAGTTACACGAGTAGTTAAATGTATAATTAGCATTTTGAGTGTGTCCAAATAAAAGTAAGAACGTTTAGTAGTAAAGTCTCTGAAATCATTATTACCAGATTCCTATTTCATAGACGCAATTTTGTGTAATGGTTGCCTGACAGAATGATTTTTTTTTACATTTCCGATTTTGGGCATCGGATAATTTTCAATATCTGGATGATAAGTTTATTTTGTACTTTTGTAATATAATCTAATCATCAAGTATTATGAAAAAGCTTCCGATTGGCAGACAGGAATTTTCAAAATTGATTGAAGGTAATTGTATATATGTTGACAAAACAAAATATATCTATCAGCTTCTTCAACAGCAATATTATTTTCTTTCACGCCCGCGCCGTTTCGGAAAATCCCTGCTTTTAAATACAATAAAAGAAATATTTTTGGGCAACAAAGATTTATTTAAGGGATTATGGATTTATGATAAGACAGACTGGAAAACCCATCCGGTAATAAAAATTTCATTTTCAAATATTGATTACAAAAATTTAGGGCTTTCCCAGGCAATTAACGATGAACTTGATGGAATTGCAAAAAAGAATAATATTAAATTAGAAGCTGCCACAGTTGGGCCAAAATTCAGGGAGTTGATAGAGGGGCTTTCGGAAACAGAAGGAGTAGTTATTCTTATCGATGAATACGACAAACCGATAATTGATTATTTGGATGCCCTTGATAAGGCTGAAGAAAACCGTGATATTTTGAAGAATTTCTATTCAGTAATTAAAGATGCTGATCAATACATAAGATTCTTTTTTATAACCGGGGTTTCTAAATTCAGTAAGGTATCTATATTTTCCGATTTGAATAATCTTGATGATATAACATTGGATGATAATTATTCAGAAATGCTTGGTTGGACACAAGAGGAACTGGAGAAGTATTTTCCAGAATATATATCTAATGTCCAAAAAAAACATTCGAAATATTACACTGATATTTTGCCTGTTATTAAAGAGTGGTACAACGGATATTCGTGGGATGGTGAAAATTTTGTTTATAACCCCGTATCATTAATCAATTTATTCAGTAAAGGGGTTTTTCGCAATTACTGGTTTAGTACGGGGACACCAACATTTTTAACAAAGTTTATAAAGGACAAACATTACACTGCCTTCGATATTGAACAAAGTGTAATTACTTCCGACTTGTTGGACAAATATAAAATTGACAATATTACACTACTTCCATTACTGTTTCAAACTGGGTATTTGACCATAAAAAAATACGATATCTTTACCGATTCCATTACTTTAGACTATCCTAACAAAGAGGTGGCAAATGCTTTTTCAAAAAATATTATTGCGGAATTATCAACTGCAAAAGCAGATAAAACCGATATGCTACTTGTTGATATCGTGGCCACATTTACAACAAACAATATTGAAAAATTTATCAGTAATATAAATACACTTTTCAAGAACATACCATATACTATAAAAGATGAAACAGAAAAATATTTCCATTCAATATTTTATATGGTTATGCGGTTGGTAGGATTTAAAATTGAAGCCGAAATATTAACTATCGATGGAAGAATTGATGCTGTTGTGAAGACCGAAAAAGAGATATACATATTAGAATTTAAAATAAACCAGAGTGCCACAAAAGCTATCAATCAAATTAAAGAAAAAAGATATGCCGATAAATATTCGGATGATAAACGTCCGAAAGTATTACTCGGCCTAAATTTTAATACCGAAACTAAAATGATCGAGGATTATGAAATAGCTGAGGGTTAATAGGATTGTTTGGCAAGGCCCGGCGCGTTTTTAAAACGCGCCGGGCCTGGGTGCTATTAGCCGGGAAATTGCAATTTGCCATAGCCCTCAATAAAATCGAACAGCAACCTCACCCCAAAACCAGTCCCCCCCAGATTGCGGTAGCTGTCGCGTTTTTCGGCAAAAGCTACGCCAGCAATGTCGAGATGGATAAAAGGGTAATCGGTGAATTTCTCCAGGAATTTACCGGCGGTTATCATGCCCGCTTCCGGAGGGCCGGCATTTTTCAGGTCGGCAATGTCCGATTTCATCAGTTCGGCATATTCATCCCAAAACGGAAATTCGGCAACCCGCTCGTAAGTTTTATCGCCGCTCACCTTTAATTGTTTCATTGCTCCATCAGCTTTTGAATGCATTGCAACCAGTCCGTATTTACCAATGGCACGCTGCGCCGAGCCCGTTAATGTGGCGGCATCAATCACCAGTCCGGGTTTATATTTTTGGGCATAACTTAGTGCATCGGCAAGTATCATGCGGCCTTCGGCATCGGTATTTATAACTTCCACCGTGAGGCCGTTGTGCATTTTAATAACATCGCCGGCTGCATATGCATTTCCATTCAGGCGGTTGTCGGTGGCCGGCATCAGGGCAATGATATGGACTGGCAATTTGGCCTTTGCCACAGCATATATCACTGAGCCCATCAGGGCGGCGCCACCCATGTCCGATTTCATCTCCTCCATATAGTTGCCGGTTTTTATGTTCAGCCCACCGGTGTCGTACACAATGCCCTTTCCGACAAGTACCAGAGGTTTTTTGTTTACTGGATTTGCCGGCTTCCACTCCATAATTGTAAATGTCGGAGGGTCGATGCTACCTTTGTTTACAGCGAGCAGGCCTCCCATTTTCAGGCTTTCTATCTTCTTCTTTGTAAAAACCTCCACCTTGATACCGGCCTCCTTTCCCATCTTTTCAAAAGTACCGGCCAGGCTTTTTGCATTAAGTTGCACCACAGGTTCGTTTACCATATCCCGGCAACGGCAAACAGCATCATAAAGGATGTTCAGTTTATCGATATCATGAGAGGTAACACCCTCATCGACGATGGAAACCTTTTTTAGGGTATTTGCTTTTTCTGTAGTATTTTTAAAATATTTAATGAATTGGTAATTTCCTAAAATAAGGCCTTCGGCAAGGCTTAAAATATTTTTTGGGGAAACCCCCACCTGTTGTAGGATAACCGATTCAATTTTCAGGTTGTTCAATTCCTTTTGCAGGGCATCTCCTGCTTTGCGGCATTCTTCACACAGGAAGTGGCCGGTTTTATCCTCTTTAATAAACCATACAAAAATCCAATGGCTTAACCTGTTAAAGGCAAATGAATTGATTTTGTTTTTCTCTTTTTGGTGTTTGATGTAGGCTATTTCATTAACAGTCAGGAAATAGGTTTTGATATTTTCTGGTTTTGAAGCTAATAAAACGAGGTTTGTATTTTCAGGGACCTGTGCAGCCTTTTCAATTTTTGTAAGCATAATAAATCTTATTTTTGGCGTCAAAATTAATCATTATGGATTAAGATTTCATTTGTTAGATAAAGCTGGGTTGGAATAGCTGTCAGACAGCTTAAGCTAACAGCTAAATTCATAATAATTTAACATCAGTATATAATTAAAAGGAGAACTGTCTGACAGCTTTATAAATGCCTGACTAACAGGAAATAGGTTGAAGCATTGATGAAGCGGCAGGGATTGGAGTGGCACCCCGGCGAAGCAGCGGCTGATATTTTTGTTAGTGGGCGGAGGCTGAGGCACGAAGACCCCGTACCACTTACAAAAATACAGCTGGTGCAAGGTGGGTATAACGGAAAGCCCGGTTCAGCCGCCCAAATAATAAATAATAAATAGTGAATCATAAATCAAAGCCCCGTGAACACCGAAAAACTATATAGAAAAGCATTGGATGGTGATTTTTTGTCGATGGAAGAGGGATTGTTTTTGTACCAGGAGGCCCCAACTTCCGAATTAATGGCACTTGCGCATGAAATTTCTCAAAGGATAAACCCCGGAAACTGGGTTGGATGGATTATCGACCGCAATATCAATATTACCAATGTGTGCACATCTGGTTGCCTGTTTTGTAATTTTTACAGATCGGAAAAGTCGGATGAAGCGTATTTGACTTCCATGGATGAGTATAATCAAAAAATTGAGGAGACCTTTGCCCGGGGGGGCGAACAGCTTTTGCTCCAGGGGGGGCTGCACCCCAGGCTGGGTCTTGATTATTACGCCGAATTATTTTCGGGGTTAAAGGGCCGTTATCCCAATTTGAAACTCCATGCCCTGGGACCTCCCGAAATTGTACATATTTCCAAACTTGATAACAAATCATATTCTTTCGTGCTTAAATCGTTGGTTGAAGCAGGCTTAGACAGCCTGCCGGGCGCGGGGGCTGAGATATTATCGGACAGGGTGCGGAATATCATTTCGAAGTATAAATGTACTGCCGGCGAATGGCTTGATGTGATGCGGGAAGCCCACAAGCTAGGGATGATAACCTCGGCCACCATGATGTTTGGCCATATAGAAACCATGGAAGAACGCATTGAACACCTAATAAAACTCAGGAAAACCCAATCTGAGAAACCGGAACAAAGTGTGGGTTTTATCTCTTTCACGCCCTGGCCATTTCAGGATGAAGGCACTACACTACGAAAACGATTGGGGGTAACAAACGAAACTACTGCCGATGATTATGTAAGGTTGGTGGCCATTAGCAGGATTATGTTGCCGAACATTACACACATCCAGGCTTCGTGGCTGACAGTTGGAAAGGATGTGGCCCAGCTGTGCCTGCATGGCGGCGCCGACGATTTTGGCTCGATTATGATTGAAGAAAATGTGGTTTCTGTTGCCGGGGCTTCTTTTGCTTTTGATGCAGAGGGTATCCAGCGGGCCATCCGGGAAGCCGGGTTTACCCCTTACCAGCGTAACCAGAAATATGAAAGCGTGAAGCCCCTTGAGAGAAGATAATTTTTGGGTTTCAGGTTTCAGGTTTGTTGGGTTGTTCCTGGCTTCTTTCGCTTTGCCCTTATATATAAACAATCGGCCACCTATCCAAAGAAATTGTATCTTTGTAAAAAACAGAAACAATGTAAAATCCTAACTTGATAGGCTTCGACCGGGCAATGAAAAGATTGCTGCGAAATAAAGCAAATTTCTCGGTACTGGAAGGCTTTCTCACAGAGCTGCTACAACGCGATATAAAAATCCTGCGAATCCCCGAAAGCGAAGGTAACCAGGCTTATATTAACGACAAGTTCAACAGGGTTGACTTATTGGCCGAAGATGAAACCGGCGAAATATTCATCATAGAGGTTCAAAACCAGGATGAGTACGATTATCTCCACAGGATGGCTTATGGTGTTTCAAAGGCTATAATCGAATATCTGAACCTTGGGCAACCTTATAGCGAGATAAAAAAGGTATATTCGGTCAACATCGTTTACTTCGACCTGGGCCAGGGTGATGATTATATATATCATGGGGTTACCGATTTCTATGGCATTCACAAAAATGATAAACTTCTTTTATCGGAAAAGCAAAAAATAGAATTCGGGACACTGGAACCTAAAGATATTTTCCCGGAATATTATGTTTTAAAGGTAAACTCGTTTGATGATGTGGCAAAGGACTCACTGGACGAATGGATTTACTATTTTAAAAACAATGAGATAAAAGACAGTTTTAAAGCCAAAGGATTAGAGCAGGCCAAAGAGATACTAAAGTATGATCAATTACCCGAAGGAGAAAAAAGTACCTACAGGAAATACATGGAAGACCTAACCTATAAAGCCAGCATGAACCAGTCGTTAAAAATTACAGAGAAATACATGATAAGAAAAGAAGCAAAGGAAGAAATAGCAAAAAAATTGAAAGACAAAGGCTTGCCCATAAATGATATTTCAGAAATAACCGGGTTAACAAAAGAGGAAATCGAAAGCCTGAATTAAGGCTTTTAATTACCAGTGATTCAGAAGATGATTCTTATTTGTTTAATTTAATGATTTTGTGTAATAAAAGATTTGTTTTTTAATAACTTTACCATTCTGATATTAACCTGGCCTCAAAAAGTTAAGATATATGGAAACAGGAAATATAAATATAAGCAGTATGTCGTTTAGTTTTAATGAATTTTTGGAGCTAGTAAAGAGGTTATCCGCTAAGGAGAAACAACTATTAAAAACTTTTCTGAATAAAGAGACAAATACTATTTACAAGCCCAATCAAACAAAAGCCCATACTGCAAACAATAAAGATACCGATAGGCAATGGTTGTTACCTAAGGATAAGGGCTACAAGCTTGAAGTGTCTGATTTTTCATTCTTAGAAACCCAGGAATTGCTAAAAAACTGTAAGGCTTCCTTCTCAGAAGAAGTAATCGCAGAAAGGACGAAATTGATGTAACCACCGCAAAACTGTTAATTGAAAAGTTCGATGATGATTTATCAAAATACAGTTTTGTTGTTACCGACAGCCACATTCTACAAAATGCAAAAGATTTAATTGGAAAATATTGGCAAATTGGTTTACGAACGTTGGATTCAATCCAACTCTCATCAGTGCTTGAGGTTAAATCAAAAGTGGGATTGTTTTTAACGTCCGACAATGTGCTTGGTGAAATTGCTGCAATTGAAGGCTTGTCAGTTAATTAAATTTATTGTCATTTTCGGTAAAACAATTTTTTTATTAAATTTGTGAATTAATCAGGTTAATATACCAATCCCAAAACTATGAACTTCTCAACAACACTCTTCTGGGATACCGACATCAAAAAGCTAGATTACGAAAAACATGCCCGGCACATTATCCAGCGTGTGCTAATGCGGGGTATGTTGAGCGATTGGTTTGAAATAAAAAAATACTATGGCACAGAACGTATTAAAAACAAAGTGCTGGAAATAAGATATTTAGATAAAGTTACCCTGAATTTTTGCAACAAATACTTTAAACTGCCAAAAGAACAATTCAGATGTTACAATACAGAGCCGTGCGTCCGGCAACTTTGGGATTACTAAAAACACTGATGCAATATAAAAGTTGAAAATAAAATAAATGAAATCACAAGCACATAATAAACCATTGATAAACTAAAACATAACACACACAAAACAGAAATAACCAAAATACATAAAACATAGCGTTTAGCCGAATTCTGTTGTTGAAACCGACCAAATTTCAAAAGATAAACGGGATAGTAAGCAAACGCCACGCTTCAGCGTGGTCGTTGCTTTTCTCGTTTATCGGGTTCTTGGTCGGACCTCAACAACGGTGGGCAATTAGGCCACGCTGTTTTTTTGGGCACATAGATAGCTTTTGCCCTATGGCCTATTAAAGCTTAAACCGGACAACAAAATAGTTAACCTGTATATCGAATCGCGAGGCACTCCTTAATTTACAAGTTTATAGGACAAATTGTAAATATTATTATACACCCGGGATATTAAACATTATAAACAATCATTAATTTTACCTACGTAATTATGTATCAAAATCTACTAAAAATCCACATCGGAAAAGAAATCAAACAAATTGCTGAAAACAAAGGCATTAATGCTACGGATCTTGCCAAAATGATCAACCGCAACCGCACTAATGTCTATGATATATTTAAGCGGAATGCAGTTGACACCCAGCTTTTGATATTGATCAGCAAAGCCCTTGATTTCAATTTTTTTGAACTCTACATAACTAATGAGGAGATAAAAAAGCCAAACACAAGGTTCTCCTTCGAAATTGAAATTACCCCTGATGAACTCGAATCGTTTTGTTTTCCCGTCAGCATTTGTGAGCGTTGTTCGATAAAGAAAAATCATGTTGGAGTTAACTTTAATCAAATTAATGAATAAAACCTTTAATAAAGAATTAGTTATGAAAAGAAAAATTACAGTTTTACTAATTGCACTTTTTGCAATTATTGTTTGTCCTATGCTATCATTATCACAGGACTTAATAGTAAAGAGGAACGGAGATGAAATCCTCTCAAAAGTATTGGAGATTACTCCATTAGAGGTTAAGTACAAAAAGCCAACAATCAGGACGGCCCTATTTACACAATCATGAAATCCGAATTGATATTTATTAAGTATGAAAATGGGACAAAAGAACTATTTGAAATTAATGAATCATCCATTGAAGATCAATCAAATTCAAATAATAATAATCAATTTGATAAAACTACAAGAACATTAATTATAGAAAATACCAGTACAAAAAAACAAATACGATTTTACGAATCGCAATACATTGATATTAAACATAAAACAGAACAAGGATATAATGTAAGGACAAAAGGTTTATTGGCAGATATTAGAGAAAATAATATCATGATTGGTAATGAAATAATACAGCTAAATAACATTTATTCAATATTTTATGTGCGAAAGAGTAGGAAGGCATTCGACATTTCAGGGATGATATTTGGTGCCTTATACACAGGTGCATTGGTTTTTACAGGAGCCAATTATTTAGGGCTTGCAATCCCTGGGTTGACTTCCTGGATTATTAGCTGGTCAATTAAAAGAAATTTAGCAATAGGTATAAAGTGGATATTGAAAATAGAATAGTAAATTTCACATTTATAAATGCAACATTTATTTCCATTAATAAAATAATCAAATATTCTAACAATTTTAAAATTAAATCATGAAAAAATCATTTTTTATTATGAGTGTAATGGTGCTAATGGGAAGTTTTGTATTCCTATCAACATCATTTAAAAGAGAAGGTTGTACAAATGCAAGAGCCGAAAATTATGTCTCCAAAGCAAAAACAGATGACGGTTCTTGCATTATTAAGGGATGTACTAACACTGTAGCTGCAAATTATGACCCTGAAGCAAACCAGGACGATGGCTCTTGTATTATTTATGGATGTACTGATACTGATGCCCTGAATTACAATTAGGAAGCAACCCATGATGATGGAAGCTGCTATTATCCAAAAGGAGAAGGCGTTTTTTGGACAGATGCTGATTATGGTGTTGGTGATATTAGTGTTTATGTCAGTGATTCTTATGTAGGGCAAATTACATATTATTATTATTCCCGCCCGGATTGCGGTGACTTCGGTTGTGTAACAATTGAGAGGGACTCAGGCACATACTCATTTTGGGCAATTTCAGATGATGGTTCTTATTGGGAGGGATCAATAACAATTGAAAGCGATGATTGTTCTACAATGATGCTCTACGTGAGTGAAAGTGGAGATGCTTTAATTTTAAGTGATAAAAACAAAACAAGTGCTTCAAAATTACCTGAAGGAAAAGAGTTAAAATCATTGAAATAACTTACTAAATGTGCTATGAAAAAGAAAATAATAATTTTTGCTGGTTTAGTTGTTTTGACAATTATCATAGTTTTTCCTGGGTGTGCACTTTTTGAAGAGGAAGGTAGTGCAGTTTTTTGGTTTAATGGAAATACTGCAGAAAAGTGGCGGGAACGTGGAACAACATCAATGATTTTTTATGTTGATGGTGATCCTGCGGGTTCCGCATCAACAAGTCTATTTTGGAATTCAGCTCCGGAATGTGGGGCTTCCGGTTCGATTACTGTTGTTAAAGACTTAGGAACTAAAACCTCCAAATCTTTTTCTTACAGGGTAATCGATCAAAAGGGATCTCTATGTTACTCTGGTGATATTGAGATTACCGCAAATCATTGCCAGAAATTGCAATTAACATGGTATGAATAATATTATTTGTAAAAGTTGAAGGTTTGAATAAATTTCCAACAATTTATTCCTGAAATCTTTATGCCTTTTCAAGGATATTGATTTTGAATTCGATATTAAAAGGATTGGTGAGGTTATTCCCTAAGCGACTCGAAGTCGCGTAGGGAATTCAATGATAAAAAGGATCGGGAAACCGATCCTTTTTATGTATCATTTTGAAATAGTCACGCTTTTAATCAAATTACAACAAATCAGTAAACCCGGTTATGCTCAGGTCGGCCTGGCGAATAATAGCCCTAAGTGTTCCACGGTCAAGGTTTTTATGATCAGGCACAACAAGTTGAGAAAATGGATCATCTCTACGAAGGATAATATGGCTGCCGTGTTGTCGCCTAAAATAAAACCCGGCTTTCAATAGTGCCTTTACACATTCCCGCCCCGATACATTTGGCAACCGGCTCATACTGCAAGGACCATAGTATTAAACTTTTCAGCAGGAACCGGCAAATTATCCTCTTCAAGGGTTTCAAT
>JAOZRY010000597.1 GCA_029939965.1 Bacteroidales bacterium
GTGACCCTCTCCTATCATTTAATAAAATTAGGCCGTTAATAGCGGTCTTTTTTTATTTATGGTATAATTACATTGTAAATTGAAAGTAGGGGTTTTAAATGGCTCATAAAAAAAAAGCCGGGCGTAAAAAAATCGAAATAGATTTAACTGGTGTTGCAGAATTAGCAGCACAAGGAAACGATTATAAAACTATTGCGTTGCTGATGGGAGTTAGTGAATCTACATTTCATAGAAGAAAGAAAGATTCTGAAGATTTTGCTAATGCTATAAAAAAAGGAAATGCGAAGTGTGTTAAAGTGGTTGTGTCTGAACTTTTGAAATCAATTTTAAAAGGAAATATTGCAGCAATTATATTTTATTTAAAATGCAAAGCTGGGTGGAATGAACTTGCGGATGTTATGCAAGAAGAAAAAACTCAAAAATTCAAAGTCACAATCGAACCATCAAGGGATTTAACGGATGAACAGACGAAACTTCTTGGATTATCAGTTCCAAATCCACAATTCAAAAAAACAGATTAAGGCGTTAATCGGCGGTACAGGTTGTGGTAAAACATTTTCAGAACCATTATCATTAGAATGCCATATGCGCAATAATCCTGGTCAATCTTGGATCGTGTCAGCACCAACAGTCGGCATGATTATTCAGAATCCGAATCTTTATATTAAGCAATATTACGAAGAACTCGGATTATCTGAAGTCGGCAGAGTTTCTCAGGTGAAGCACAATACTTATTATGAAGTGAAGTCTCCGAGACACAAAATAATTCGTGATATCGGCACAATTTATTTTATATCTGCAAAAGAGCCTGACAGAATGCAAGGAATCCATGCGGCTGGAATATTTGGAGACGAAGCAGGATTGTTTCCAAAAGAGTGGATTGATGTTGCAATACAGAGAGTCACGTTTACAGGCGGGTTTATAGAACTTTATACAACATGGTATGATCTCGGTTGGTTGGATTCGAGAATATATCAACCATTTTTAGATGGAGACCCGAACATACTTGTGGTTGATCCACCATCCTGGCTGAACCCACACTATCCGATTGGCCACATTATTACAGCCAAAAAGACTCTGCCGACATGGCGATTTGACATGATGTATGCAGGCAAGAGACCGGACGGCACAGGGCGATTTCAATTATTTGCACCGGATGTGGTTTTATCATGTATCGGAAAAAAGTCTAAAATTATATCCAATGAAAAAATATTAACCTGCGACATTGCAAGAGAGGGACAGGATCTGTTTGTGCTCGGCTGGTGGGATGGGTGGAATTTGACAGAAGTTCAAAAGATCCAGAAGTCAAAAGGCCCGGAAGTTAAAAACAGAATCCGTCAAATGTTGAGACGAAAAGCCGGTAACAACGCTAAGAAGATTCGCACAATAGTAGACTCGACCGGTCTCGGTGCGTTCATCTGTGATGACCTCGAGGAAGAAAATTATAATATAGACTCTTGCCAATTCAGCGAAAGTGCAGTAAAATTGCTACATAGCAATGTAAGAACTGAAATATACTTTGAATTAGAGGAAGCTATGAGACTTGGAAAATGTGGATTACCAGATGATTCAGACCTCAAAGAGGAACTCTTAGCAACAGAAACAAAGTTTGATTCTAAGGGCAGAAATCAGTTGATAAAAAAAGCTGAGATCAGCAAAAAACTTGGTAGATCGCCAGATATGGCAGACATGGTAGCAATGCGATATAAACCAATAAAAGAATTTGGAGCGGTTTGTTAAATGGGATTTTTAGATTATTTCAAAAAGAAAAAATCAGAGCAACCGGCTCAAAAAAAAGACACATTCATTCAGGGATATGAAGAGGATGCGTGGTTTATAAATTGGTCAGGCATAACCAGATCAGACGGCATAATTGATTATAGCGACTACAAAAAGGCTTATCAACAGCATCCAACAGTAGTAAGATGCATTCAATATCGAGCTGATAAGATTATGCTGAATGGCTTTATATTCGAAGCTACGCCAGGCGTTAATAATCCGAAACAATCTAATTATGATGCGCTTGTATCTGTGTTTGAGAATTTAGATCCTGACGGAATTAAATCCAGTTATGAAATATTTTATTCCTCAATATGTGATTATCTCAGAGATGGCATAAAGCCGATGCAAATAGATATGGGCGATTATCCATATCTATACGACACTCTTGATATAGCAACCTTGCAACCGAGAATTAAAGACAATGGCTTATTCAAGAATGATGGGCAGGGCCATTGGATTCAAATTATACAAGGTCAGAAGTCGGCAAGATTATTTAATGACGAATTGATTTGGCTCAGAATGCCAGACTCAGTGAAACTCATATATCCGCAATCTCCGCTTGAACCATTGCTTGTAAATATCGAAACAGATATCTTAGGCAGAGAGTTCAGTTATCAGAGATTCGCCAATGCTTCAAATTTGGGGCAAGTTTATGTTCTTCCTGAAAATTCGACATCCAACCAGGCTAAAAAATATTTGAGCTACATAAAAGAAAATTACATCTCGAAAAGAGTTTCATTTGGAGTCACAGACCAAAGATCAGCAAAGCCGATTGTTTTATATGGTGGTACTCAGGTGGCGAAAGAGATGGCTAAAAATTTCGGAGACTTTCAATTCGTGAAGCTCAAAGAAGTTACAGATAAAGATATTTGCATAGCCTACAAGATTCCTCCGAGATTATTAGGCTACGAAACCGGTGGACTCGGTCAAACAGGCGCAAACATTGAAGCAAGAAACCAATTTTATCAGGACAC
>JAOZRY010000073.1 GCA_029939965.1 Bacteroidales bacterium
ACATACCTTTTGAAGAGGCCGACGAACCGAAAATTGTACAATTATACCCACACTACCCCCTTTATATTTATGCCGAAAAATTGGAGCAACAGGGCTGGGAATTGTTCCACAACGCTACACATCCTTTTGTAAAAACAGTTGGCGTATCAATTTTGAACCGTTGCGCAGCCGATGTACAAGCAAAATTATTTGATGAAAATAACCCCCCCCCCCCCCCCCGTACCAGGTGAAGAGTTGAAAACAATAATGGAAACCGACAATACTTTTATTTTGCTTATTGCACGAAGGAAGCGGGTAACAGATTTTACTACCGCTATTTCAGTGTTAAAAACTGATAATACACTATTGCATTTGCGGGATTTGCTGGATTTGCGGGATTTGCTGGATTTGCTGGATTTGCGGGATTTGCTGGATTTGCGGGATTTGCTGGATTTGCGGGATTTGCTGGATTTGCTGGATTTGCGGTATTTGCGGGATTTGCACTGGCAATATCAACAAAAATACAAGGCCATCCTCGAACAACATTTGCCCCAAATTAATGCCTGGGCTATTAATGCAATGGAAAAGTTGCACAGCATGAGCGATAAGCAGATACTAAAATATTTCCCCAACTCTACCAATGAAGATATGAGGGAGTTTAGGGCAAACCATGCACAAAGCATAAAAAAACAGATAACCAAAGGACAGCATAAGGTTTTGGCAAACCCCCTGTTATCAACCGATACTATTTATGCCACGTTAAAATTGGTGGATGCCGAAAATGCGCCGGGGTCATTTTGCAACATCCTGGTTGAAACCCTTGCCGAAAACTACGATGACCCAAAACTCAAAGCATATAAAAAACGTGTTATACAATGGTTAACACAAAACCAACTGTTACAATTAAATGCTGTAACTTTCCGGTTTCTGCTTGGCTTCGATTTGGACGCAAGCAATCCGAGCCATCAAAAAGAGGAGATGGCAGCCATGAAATTACTGAGCAAAACAGATTACGCCAGGTGGCGCGAACTGATACTTCCGTTTACACAAATGCGCGATGAAGGCAATGATGTTTGGGTAAATGCGCTATATATGTTTAAGTGTTTTAATTAATTTTGCTTTATGCATTAAAAAATCAATTCATCATGAAAAATGAAATAAACAGCCATTTCGGTTTTAAAAAGGATTTTTTTACTGAGGTGCCACTCTCTGGCGAAAACCTCGAAAGGTTTGTTAACCAAACAGAACCATTAAAGAAACTTGCACTTAGCTTACAAATGAAACGCAACTGTGGGATTATAGGAGGTTTTGGAACGGGTAAAAGTTCGTTCCTCCGCAAGCTCGAACAAGTACTTATCAGCGATGGAATATTCGCTAAATATTTTCAGGTAAACCTGCCCATTGATGATTATAACCGGACGCGGTTAGTTTTTTTGAGATCAACCCTCCGCAACATCCTCGTACTTATACTTCAAAACCAAGGCTTAAGAGATAACTTTGCTGACGAGGAACTCATTTCTGAAATCAACCGTCTCGAATTTTCTATTACCTACGAAAGCGAGGAAAAAAATATAAAAAAACTAACCGGCGAAATTGCAGGAAGTGTAAAGCATAACCTTTTGAGTATGCTTATCCCGGCCGAACTAAAAGCATCGTTGAAAGGCGAAACCGGAAAAGAACAATCCGAAACAGGTAAAATAAATATCCCTGTTCATAATGAAAACACACTGCTCGACAGCATCTTTTTGTTGGCCGATAAGTTTACCGAGCCTGTAATTTTGTTGATAGATGAATTTGATAAAATTGGCCGTAAAGACCTGAGTTCGCCACAATGGGACAAACAATTGCTGCAGGTTTTGGAACTTACACGCGAAATTATGAACACCGAAAAATTGTTGTTCACATTTTCGCTTCAGGAACAACTTTATGGTAAATTGCAGGATGCCCGACAGGGAAAAGGTGATAGTTCGTTGCTTGGGTTAATAAACGATTATGAAAAGCTAAATGATTTTAATGCAGATTATGCCTTGCAGGTTGTAGAAAAAGCTATCGAATGTTCAGGTTACCCAAATAATATTTCCGCACTATTTGCCCCCGGGATTATTGAAGCCATCCATCGCGACAGCAGTGGAAAGATAAGGCTCTTTGTACATGAAATAATAGAACTAATTCAACAGGCTTACTTAGATAACAAAAAACAAATCGACAAAGATGTATTGCATAAATGCCTGCGTAAGAAATGGGATAATCTTTCGGATGATAAATTTGAAGAGCATTTGCAAAAATTAATTTAATGTCTGTTTTCGGCTTCCCACCTAAAGAAAGATGGACAAATTGAAAGAAATATGTTTTTCGTTTTAACGTTTCCATGTCCTGCGGACGATGGAAAGTTTCCACGCCTCACCCTGACTTTCCAACGTCCGTAGGACTTGGAAACGTCAAACTAACGGCAGATCAATATGCCGATCCTTGATCGTGTATGCACGGATCAAGGATCGGCATTCGTTATCGGTTTTAAATTCGCTTGCGCTTTTAACTTCACCATTTTTAGAAGTTACCGTTTATTTTATTACACTCCCTACTTTCCGGTTACCTTGTGGAAATACTGCAGGAACTCTTCAAACTGAACTTGTTTGTCAAATTTTTCTTCCATCATGCGGCGACCGTTTTCTCCTATTTGTTTCAGCACATCCTTGTTGGAACATAAATTTATAATTGCCTCTGTAAGTTCATCTTTGTTGCCCGGCTCGACCATAAAACCGGTTTCGCCATTTATCACCGCTTCGGGAACACCTGCCATGCGCGATGAAACTACAGGTGTTTTCATCGACATTGCTTCGAGTATAACATTTGGTAAACCTTCTTTATATAAGCTGGACAAAACAAGCATATCAAGACGTTCAAAAATATAAACCGGCTCACGCGTAAATTCAAAGAAACTTACATTATCGGAAAGCCCAAACTCCTTCACTTTTTCTTTAAGCATCGCCTCATCAGGACCTTCGCCAACCAAAACCAGATGAGCATTTGGCAACGCACCATTTACAAGGTCTTTCATCGATTGGAGCAGTACAACTTGCCCCTTGCGTTTTTCGTAAGTGCCAATGCAACCAATTACCGGATAAGCGTTTTCGGGCAAAACATAGCGTTTAAAAGCCTCTTTCTTTCTGTCGGCATTTGGGGTAAACAATTGCACTTCCGTTCCCTGATATATTAACTCGGCAGTTTCGGCAGGAATTTTATACGTATCGAGCATATAATCTCTTGTGAATTCGGTAATTGCAATCACCTTTAATGGTATGTTTTCGTACGGTACGTAAAACTCCCTCAAATAGTCGGGTACAATAGTTCCCGATTTTGGCATTAAAATAGTTTTTAAACCGGCCTCCTTTATGCAAGTTCCGGCAAATACCGAACAGTGAAAACCATTACGCGGAGGGTGTACCGTGCAAACGGCAACATCGCAAAGTTTAAGGGTTTCTGTCCAGATTTTCTTGTTTTCTGCATCTTCGCTTACAACTTTATCGTAGTCGTAGGTGTGAACATCAGCTCCGGCTTCTTCGCAAATTTTTGCAATCCAACTGTTTTCGGGAGCCAAAAGAATTACATTTTCGCCTTTATTTAAAAAGTATTGTGCTGCTTCGGTTACCCAAATTTGAGTTCCGCCACGTAAAGGTGTGTCTTCAATAAATCCTATATTCATAATAATTAATTATTTGGTTTGTATTCTATTTATTATTGTCTTTCGGTTTCCAAAGTTTCAAATTACTAATATATTTAAAATGTTTCATATTTAGTGTATATAGTTCCAAATCAGAAATTATTGCTGTTGATGCAATAAGGGCATCCGGTAAATCCAAGCTGTGACTCAAGGAATATATTTGTGTCGCAAATTACTAACTTTTTTTCCATGCTTTTTTTCTTAATGTTTCTTGTGTAATATCTCTATCTTTCCACATACCTGCTGAATGAAAAAAATCATGCTTGGTTTTTTCTATTGTTGATTTCTGTAATTCAGGTAATTCAACAAAATCATAATAACGCAATATTTCGTATAGAAACATCAAACGTTCTTTATTTTTTACTTTTATTGTTAAAGTTTCCATTATGCAAAATTTTAATAATTAATTATTATTTGTTTGCGTATATTTCATCTCTTTCAAATTTTTGATATCTATCTACTTGAATGGGCGAATAAAATGTTTCTGGTAATTTTTCGGTTTGTTTATTTTCTATGAATTTTGATTCCATTAATTTTCCTGATTTAAATAATAGGTACTCATAAAATAGCAAAAGCTCTTCTCTATCTTTTTCAGATAAAAGAAAAATGTTGATATTCGTGTTATGTCTTAAATCGGATGTTTCCATTGTTTTTTTGAGTATTTTAATATAAAAGTTTGCGCTTTACATATTAATCTTCGTAAGCAAATCCTGCAAGTTTGCATCCATAACGGCTTCGCTGTAACGTTTTTTTACTGCCTTCCGGTTGTGTTCATTTACTGTTTTGTTTTTTTCGGGATAAAGCAACAAATCGGTAACAGTATTAAGAAATTCTTCCGAAAATTCACCCTCAGGAAACAGGGTATATTTTATTTGCTCTTCTTCATCCATAGTTTTGCCAACAACTCCATCAAATACCTCCACCGGGAAATACCGGCTGCAAATAATTGGAACTCCGCCGGCACTCGATTCTACAATCGGCAAACCACGCCCCTCGGTTTCGCTCGGAAAAACTATGGCTGTTGCAAGCTGATAAATATCGTGGATATACAAACGTTTCAACCCCTTTTCGGGAAAAACACTATGCTCTTCGGTGCCAACCGAAAAAGCCAAAAACAAACGGTTGGAAACAGATTTGGGCAGCTTATCGCAAACCTCAATAAATGTATTCAGAATAATTTCCAAATCGTGCTGATGTTCGATAGGAACCGGGCCGGTAATGTGCAGAACAATTTGTTTTTTCGGATTATTATCAAATTCATCTCTAAAATCCTGATGATGTAAAAGCGCAGCAATTAGTTCGATGTCTTTTTTTATTCTTTTGCGCCCTATAACCCGTGTGGGTTGCAGCAGGTAAATTGTATCGTCGGTTGTGGGATCGAGAACCAGATTTTCGGAATATGCACAAACAACGGGTTTTTGGGCAGCCATCCAAAGTTTAAGATTTTCGAGATGCTCTTTTACCGGCTTCGGATGTATTAATGGATGACCATCAGACAAAATATGAGCCATTCGTAACCGTACTGATTTTACATCTTCACGGGTATAATTTGTAAAAAAATCGTTACTGATCGAAGTGGCAAGTTCAAATACTTTTTGGGGATCAAAGTTGTATTTTTCGATTAATTTATCCGATTGAAGTTTGTTGATGTTTGTTTGAATCCACTTTGTGCCGTCCCATGGATACAACTTCTCGAAAAAACTAAAAAACTCATGGTTATCGTAATTCCTGAAAAAGTGATCTCTCGGGCCGGATATCTCACCCTGTTTTTTCTCCGATTCAGGTTTTCCGCCTTCCCAGTAATAATCGTGATTAGAGTTTAAAACATACAAATCCATAAGTTCGGCAACCAAAGGTATGCAAAGGCCAAGTGCGAGGTTTCCGGGGTTAGAACATACATTTACCGGAATTAAAAGATGAATGTTGTTTTTGGCCAAATATTTGCCAAGCCGCTTACTCAACGAAACCGCCTGTTTCCATATTTCAACTGCAAGATTTTCGGATTGTTTGCTGTTTTGTGGCATTTCATCAATAAACAGTTGGTTGTACCAAAATGCATTTTCCCATTTCCCCCAACCGTTGGAGCCGTTAAGTTGAAAGCGTTTCCACTCCGGTTTGATAACCGTTTCGGCTTGTGGATAAAAATCGCCACCAATAAAATGAATTTTTGGTTCGGTATTTTTGAACACAAAATTTTGCAAACTCATAGCATATTTCGATATTTCAATCGAAACACCATCAATTCCGTAATCGTAAGTAATAAATGCTATTCCGTTTTTTATCTCTTCGGGAAAAGCATTGCTTCCGTTTACCTGACGCGATTGTGCCGGCATTTTTATTTGCATTAAAATATCATCAATATCTTTCCAGTTTTTGGGTTTGAACTTTTCGAGTTTATCAATCATCTGCTTGTACAATTCATTTTTGTTGATCTGCTGCATATCTCAAATTTATTAATAATAATTTACGGTAACCTCTAAAAATATCTGCAAATATAAAAAATCCCCGATAGAGGAACATATCAGGAAATCCGGGCTAAGGAGCTGTTAAACAAAATTCACAAAGTAATTTTATTGTTTTGGTGCTTTATACCTTCTCCAGAATTTGTATTTACTTAATGAAGTATATGCAATTAGTCGGTTTATAATTTTATACCTCATTAAAAAATGTAAAATCCGATAGCTTACAAAAACAAATAGCAAAAAAATTAATGCATCAATTATCGACCAAAGATTTCTGGTTAGCATTGATTGATTAAACCAGTATTGAACTCCAATATATTTTAATCCGGTAACTAATACAGGGGAAATAATAATGGAGGAAACGATTAGTAACATTGTTGACCAACCATGGCTGGTTTCTATTGCACGTTGTGGACAGGAATTAACGCATCGCATACAACTTTCGCAATTGTATAACCAAAAAGGCCGGCCATCGATCATTTTAATTGCTTTTACCGGACATTGATTTATACAAATCTTACAATTGTTGCAAGCATCTGTTGCGATTAATGTTTTTGCAAGAAAAAACCGTCCGATAAAATAGTACGCTAACGCAATTGGCAATACTGCAATATCAAATGGTAACGACAATAAGGCTTTGTATTTTCTTTTCCCTTCGAGTATATTTGTGGCAAAATTATTCACAATTCCCCGGCATCTTTTATAAATCGAATCAACAACTTTTTCTTTTAATCCCGGATGAAGCAGCAACCAATTGGAAGGTAAATCCAGGGGTTGCATACCAACAATTCGAAAGCCTTTTAATGTAAGGATAAAAGCCGCAAAGAGTTGTGCACCACCACTTAATCCGGGCACAAACATTTTACTTAGCTTCATACCGGCACGGGTGTTTAATATAAAAGTGTCAACATTATTTACTTTCGGAAACTTCAACAGGAATTTAAGAACAATGGGAGGCATATTAAAACCATGTGTGGGCGAACAAAAACCAATTAGCGTTCTTTTGGATAACTCAGGAACATCAACTGTTTTAAACCTGTCGATATTAATCAGATGTGTTTGCAATCCTTTTTCTTTCGCAATTTTCTCAATCCATATTGCTGCATTCCGGGAATTTCCGGTACCTGAGAAATAATAAATAATGAGTTGGTCGTATTTCACTGTAATAATACTTTTGACTAAAGTAATGGTTTTATACTTACCCGCCAATACAGACTTTATTGACAGACAATATTTATTAAATGTTGATTTTTTCTAAAGTGCAAATCGCCAGATTAATTTTCCAAGAATTGTAGTCCGCACTAACTTTAAACCATTATCAGTATTAAATTCCTGATTGATTACAAAATAAAAGTAACTGCCAATTTTCGGAATCCAGTTTATTCGGTAATTAATTAATATATTGTTGTCTTCATTATTCCATTGAGCAAACATACTGGTTTGCAATTTCGGATTAAATGCATAGTCGATGCGCCCTCCCAACTCATTTGTTGTAAACGACTTTTGTGGAAGCTGTATATAATTTCTTTGCCAATCCACACCAATATTCAAATGCCTGTTAAAATTAACATGCGTATAAAATTCATATTCCTGTCGGTGTCCGGTATAAAAACCACCTATATTTATTGAAGCATCCGTTGCAATTTTTCTTCCCCTAAAAGTACTAAACTGTATTTCGAACCGATTATCCCAATAGCTGCCGGCTGGGATGTAAATGCCATCGATAAGCTCAAAATCTTCATCTGGTTTATCAAAAATATGTTGAACATTAAATTCAAAAAACTCCCCGCTCTTTGTAACAAAACCAAAAGGACGCCATTCATAAAAAACAGATTCCATTTCTTTGGTTTCTTCATTAATGTAATAATTAAGATCGATGGGTTTAAAAATCATATTTCTGAAAAAAGGCAGCTTTTTAAACCGGGGATTAAATTGCAGCTCGGTATAAAACATTTGGTAATTCTTACGTCTGGCAAAACCCATCTCAGGATTAAAATCCGATTGCACGGTTGTAAAACCTAAATCGTATTCGATTACATCATTTGGATAACTTAAAAAAACATCGTAAGAGAGATTGTTTTTGTTTAAATTATCAGTTTCTCCAAAAACTTTTGTTTCGGAAACCGCAACTGTTCCACCCACAAGAAGGTTTTTTTCTCCAAAAAGATTAGAGGTAGAATAGGTAAAATCTGTCCCGAAAACACGGTTGTACTGCTTATCGGAGTATTTTTGTGTGGCAATAAATCCAATACTCGATTGCTTAAAAATATCTTGTTTCACTTTTATAACCGAATAATTGGTAGTAGCAATGCTATCCTTTTCATACGTTTGTATCGACATTACACCAATGTTGGTTTTGTTAAGCTTCCCGAAAAAACGCATACCACCAATTAAGGGCACTTCTCTGTTTTTATCAATACCTATTCTTCTACTGTAAAACAGCCTGACCGCCCCAACATTCATGTCGTAATAGTTTTTTCCTTCCAGAAAAAATTGTCTCTTTTCGGGATAATACAACGAAAATCTTGATAGGTTAATTTGTTTCCGATCCGATTCAACTTGTGCAAAATCTGTATTTACTGTAAAATTTAATTTTAATGTAGGGGTAATATCAAAATTTATTTCGCCACCAACTTTACCTGTGTTTATTGTTTGTTCGTCCGAAATTTCAAACCCACCAAGTATATATGGGTTTATCTCCATTTTTGTTCGCTGTTTTATATTGTTGATGCCTACAAGTTTGCCGCCCTGCGATATTTTTTCCACATCATACAACCTCGACCAACCCTGCCACATCAACTGTTCTTTTTTTCTTCTTATATTTCTTTCAAAATTAATACCCCAAACTTGCGAACTGTCCCGTTTAAATTTTAAAGTGCTAAAAGGGATAACCATTTCGGCAAACCACCCCTGCTCATTTCTTTCTACAGCCACATCCCATACACCATTCCAATCCTTATTCCAGTCTTTACCTTCATCACCTACCCAAACATCAGCAAGAGCACCATTTGGATTTGTTACAAATAAATATCCGTTTCTATTGTCGTTAAACGTGCTTATCATTAATTCTACATTGTCATCGCTACTCCAACTAAAGTCACGAGCCATCTGTTGAGCCGAAATTTTGTCGGGCTCACCATCGAAACACCAAATTCCAAAATAAATTTCATGGGTGTTATACACCACAGCAATTTGTGTTTTTTCTGTTGCAGGTGCTCCTTCAGTTTGCTCTCTTTGTGTAAAATTCGCAATAGTAGGTGCATTTAACCAACAGGTTTCATCTAATTTTCCATCGAGCTTTATCTGTCCATCAAAAAATATTGCTGTAAGCGTATCAGGTTTTGAGTGCTGACTGTAAAGGTTGTTGCTTACTAATAAAACGAAAATGAATAATAAAATATGTTTCATCATTTACTTTAATGTTTTTGCCTATGATCTGTGGGCATAATCTTTTGCCGTTTTCAGAATCAAAGTTACTCAAAATGTATTTGTTTATGTTTAATCCTTTAACCAATTGGCTAAAATTTAAAAAACTATGTATTAAATTCTTAGTTTGCCCCGGCAATAATTTGTTTTAATAATTACCTTATTATTTTCAAGTTTTGCCACTCGGTGAGTGCTTTTATTAATAGCGTGATGGAGGCGAGAAACCCACCATCCGTAACAATCTTGTCGGGCTTCTCTGTGTTTTCGTTTGCAAACTATAGAATTTCAAGGAGGGATATTAATTTGTGTTTTCCTAACCCGGACAAGCCGGAAAAGAGATTGAAAAAGATTGATGGTAGATTGAATGAGATTGGTTGATAATCTTTATTAAGTCATGTAATATCTTGCCAAAAACAACAAGAATATTAAAAATAGGAGCCTAAAAAGTAACGGGGTCAACAAAATGAAAACACTCAAATTGGTTATTATCTGCATTTTACTATTCCAAACAGGAGTAGGACAAGAACTTGATATTGATTTTCCCTACATCAAACATGTTGAATATCAAAGCAACTTTCAAGTGGATTTTGCCAGGTATGATTTGTGTCAACTTAGGTATGAATTAAAGGATACTGAAAATGGATTAAAAACAATTAAAAATGCAGAAAGATTAATTATTAAGCTAGATGAATAAAGTACTTTCCGGCTACCCGCATAAAGTTGGACTCTGCTAATTAGTGTCCTGCATGTGCGCATAGTCGCCAGGCTATGAAATTAGTGTCTCGGAAATTCATAGAATAGTTTGGGCATTAACTGGAG
>JAOZRY010000598.1 GCA_029939965.1 Bacteroidales bacterium
TATGGCAATAAAACAAAAACTAGGAGTATGTATCGACTGCGATAATGGAAAAGTCGTTCCAATAATAGCGAAACGATGTCAATATCACTATTGGAAACATAGAGATTCTGTCAAGAAAAAGAAAATTTATAAAAAAGCAACGAAAAAAGAGCCGACACAACGAGATGCTATGATTTCTTTGTGGGAAAAAAGTGATAAAAAGAGTGAGATAAGTGGACGAAAACTTATAAGATTTTACCACGATTATATAATAGGAAAAGAAAATCACAGATTTTTTTGGTGTTTTGCACATCTTTTATCGAAAAAAACGTACACAAAATTACGCAATAAAGAAGAGGGATTGATGTTGCTCCACCCAACTGAACATTACTTAATCGACAATGGGACGGCAGAACAGAGAAAACGATACGAAAAAGAGCATAATTGCAGCTTCGATATTTTCTATGAAAAACAAGCGATAAGGAAAAAAGAATATAATATTGATAAAAAATATGACTAAAAGTTTTTTTATTACAGAAAAAGTATTATTTTTGCTAAATAAAATATAAAGAAAATTATGGAAATATCGGAATATAATGAAATTTTTTTAGAGGATATAATAGAATACTTCCCTAAAATTGAGAAGGTTTTGGAAATGATTATAGCACAACACACGAAAGTTATAGATGCACAACCGCACCTGCAATCGAAAGAGCGAGATGCTATTTTAACCAAACAAGAAAACATAATAAAAAAGTATAGAGAGTTGTTAAAGCAAGGAGAAAGCATTAAATTCGATGTCCTAACGAAAGCCTCCGTAATGACATCTATGGGGTTTTTGTCAATAGGGATGCAGAATAAAGCTAAAAAATTACTAGAACACGATTTAAGTCAGCAAGTCCGTAAAGACCTAAATAGCTTGTTAAGAACGATAAACAACCTCGCAACCTTTTGGGCAAAGGGAACAGAAGTAACAGCTTTGACAACAGAAGAAATAGAACAATTTGAAAGAGAACATTACGAAAAACTAAAAGCCAAGTACGATGATAAGTAAACCGCACGATAAAATAACATTCCACGATACCGTTCCACACACAGAGCAATGGTATGAGTTTCGAGAAGGAGGACTTGGAGGGTCAGAAGTAGCAACGATATTCGGGTTAAATAAATACAAATCTTCAGCACGATTGTTCCACGAGAAAGTAGGCACGATAGAACCTCATTTTATTGGCAACCAATACACATTGTGGGGAACGGTTGCCGAGCCTACAATCCGAAATATGTGGAAGTATTGGGACGGCACAGCGGAGGGTTATATTGCTAACTACCAAAATGGGAGAGTGATGCGAACAGTAACGGAAGTAGAGAAGTATTTTGCAACGCATAGCGACTATCCACACCTATTCGCAAGCATAGATGGACATATAGACAAAGGAGGTTTTAGATTAGACACAGGGGAGGAAATAGAAAAGGGAGCAATATTGGAAGTAAAAACTATGTCTGATTACGTTGCTAATATGTGGGAGTTTGGAATACCACCTGCATATATAGTACAAGTACACGTATATATGTTAATTTACGACTACGATTATGTAGAAATTGCAGTATTAAAAGGAGGAAATACCTTCGAGGTTTTACCATTAGAGAGGAATAATTCTTTGATGGAAAAGATAATAAATCTTTCTACTACTTTCTGGGAGAAAGTATTAAAAGGGAGGGAATGTTTCGATGCAATGGGAAAAGCTACGTTGAATAACGATACCGAAGCGTATGAAGATGCACAAGCGATGTTAGACCAATTAGAACCTATGCCTGACGATTCAGACGATTATACAGCCTTAATGAAAGAGAGGTTTAGGAAAGAGATAGAGGTAGTAGCAGGAGGCGAGAAAGAAGAAACTATTGCTAGGGACTATAAGTTATACCACGAGGTAATAAAGGCTCTTACAGCTAAGAAAACGCTAAAGCAAAATGAGTTAATGAAAATCTTACACGATGCTAGAGCAGAAGAAATAGAACTCGTTAACGGGAAGGTAACACTACGAGAACAGAAGAATGGTAAGCTAAGGTTTACTAATGGACTAAGAGTTAAATTTGAAGAAGAAGTTATAAATGGATTTGTGGAAGGGATTAGTGTTTAAGGACTTGCTGATAAACAATTAAAAAAAAATATGGAAATAAGAACGAAATTTAAGATTAACGATAAGGTAATCCCTATTGGCAAACAGTTCCGAAAGTCAGAATGGAAAGTTTTTGGAATTTCTGAATGTGAATCTATATTTGTTAATATTTATTTGAACAACGAAAACGAAGAACAAAAACGTACTTACTATAACATAAGTAATAGTCCTTTAGGGAATAAGATTAATGAAAAAGACCTATTCTTTTCAGAAGAAGAAGCCCAAGCGGAGTGCGACAAACGTAACCTAACAAGTCCTAAAAAAGAAACATTATGAACAACCAATACGAACTATCGGGGAAAATAATAGAGATAAGCGACCAAAGGCGAAAGGAAGTCGGCTACGGCATACTCAAGCAACGAGATTTAGTTTTGTTGGTAGAGAATCCTAACGATCCTGTACGCAATCATTTTGTAAAGATACAATTTACTAACGATGCTTTAGACTCCTTACAAGGATTAGAAGTAGGAGATATGGTACAAGCAACGGTATTCTTTGCAGGGTTCGGATGGGATAAAGAAAAAGATGGACGAATAGTTTATATAAATGTAGTAGAAGGATTGGGAGTTTATGTGTTTTAGGACTTG
>JAOZRY010000599.1 GCA_029939965.1 Bacteroidales bacterium
TAGCTTCTGCGTTTAATATAGAAGATAACTGTCTGACAGCTTTATAGACCGGACTCATTTCTTCAATCAAAAACCAGTTAAAATCCTGAAACCTTCTGCAACTATTGACAATCATAAACCTATTAAATCAGTCAAAGTTTTGTCCAAATTCTAATTAAATTGGTAATTACTATTGCCGATTTAATTACTATTTGCTTTTTCGATGAATTACAGGAATGTAAAAACCGGGAACCATTTGCATGAAAGTATTGATTTAATATAGACTGAAAATAAAACCATAGAAGTTATCCCCTCCTGGAAGTTCTTTTTGGACAGTGAATAAACACGCAATCCTTTGTCACTCTTAGTGCTAAAACGAAATTAATAAAAGATAGTAATACAGTAGTTATTTCTTCACCCATTTGCCCGACCCCACCAACCGGTTTTGCCAACTGATGCGGTAGGTATAAGTGCCTGTGGGCAACGGGCCGGTGTTTATTTCCACAAGCCGGCCATTTAGTATTTCGCGGGCAACTGCTTTACCTGTCATATCAAACATCTCGAACAAAGCACCGTTAATTTGCGGGCCTGACTGGATTTTTAAATAGCTGCTGCCGGGGTTGGGGTAAACTATGGCATCGTGTGTGGTAAGAGGATGTTCATCCCCTATACCAGTTACGAGTCCATCTGAATTTACTTTTACGATGTAAATATCACGTTCATTAGTCTGGGTGAGGTAATCATAACGTGTTCCGGCCATCAGGCAACCCCCATCCTGAGTTGCTATCATGGCCCACAGCATATAATAAGCATCACCACCATAAAACTTTTGCCATTGAACTTCTAGGTTGCTGTCAAGTTTGTTCAAAAAAAACCATGAAGTTGAAGACACAAAGTATCCTCCTAATATAATATTTTTTGTTCCCGAATAATAAATATTGTCAATCCCGATAAAATCGAGGTTAGTGTAGAAACCTGGGTAATCCAGCGTATCTGAGGCTCCCAAAAGCTGAATGTCCTGCATCGCATCGGTGGTATCCATCAAAATTATGGCAAGCTGCTCATCTTGCGGATGCGAGTTGGGAATATGTTTTTTACCTGTCAGCAAATAATGACCATTATCAATATACTTTGCATCATTGTAAAATGCTATACGCTCAGGAATTCCCTTTATTTCAACCCTTTCCAGAAGGGGATCTAAAAGAAACAACTGGCCTGAAGTATTTGTTTGTTGATGGTAGCCAATCACAAAAATTTTTGAAAAATTTCCATTCTCCGAGGTAATAATATCAAATGGAAATTTCGTCCCTTCTTCCGGATAAATTTTACTGTATAATGTATCATATGATGAATTGATTCTATATGCAAAGATACGTGTCAAATAATTCTGAGGATTTCTCCCACTTCCAACTATGATATAATTGTCATCATACTTTTCAACATTAATGTAATCCAACATATCAAAGCAAGTTTGATAATTAAATTCATTTAATATAGAAAGTTTATCACTTATCTCAATAATCGTAAAATATGCCAACGAATCTTCAAAAGGCCTATGAAAACCAAACCCGGTAAAACTTCCATCTTCGTTAGAAATAATTTCATATAAGACAAATGCATGATACTCCGGTTTCAACATTGTGGACAGTACAATATTACCTTGTTTATCGATCTTAAACAGATTAGGTGTTTGTTCATATACACTATTCCTATTCCTGTCAACATATGTCACAAGTAGGTAATATTCATCAGTTTCTATAATTGAAGTGACACATTGATCTTCTTGATTGCTAATTGTACATTCAAATGTAAACTGAGCATTTGCTGTTGCAAAAAGGGAAAGGGAAGAAATAAAAATAAGTAATCTAATATTTTTCACAATGGATAATTTCATTTTGAATTAAATGGGGTATCCGATCATCTCCCGTGTAATAATGCATAAGTTTACAGTTACTTACAGAGTTACTTGTTGCTGTGTTTTAAAAACTTGCTTCATATTTCCAGATTTTGTGGTTTGAAATCTGCTCGCATTAGAAATAATGTTAAAGAGAAATTAATTATGGCCATATTATCAACATGTTAGCTAATAGGTAATAATCGGATACCAAATTAATGAAAAATATCAACGGGAAACGATCGGATACCCCATATGAATTAAATTAAATCATTAAAATTCATCGGCAAATTTGTTATAAATAATTGCCCATAAAAATCTGAAATAATAGTTTACAAATCGCTGGGTGGCTCACTATTCAAGTGCAAAACACCATATTGGATTACCCCAAGATGCATAAGGTAAGTATCATTACCAGCCATCATATCTCCCCATAGATTTACAGAAATAAAAACTTTGCCTTCTGGCCTCATGTAATTATAAATCACATCTTCAGTTCCTAACAAATAGAAGTTCATTTCATCAACCGAAACACAGTCGTGTACATTTGGCCAAAAACCATTATCTAAATTATAGAACATTAAATAATCATACATATTATTCTCTGGTATTAAGTCATTTGGGTTATAAAAAGAATCCCCCCAAACTTCAAGCGAATCCACATCGGAATAATATGAATTTGGGGGTAACACTCCTTTTCTCATATGGATTTTCTTTTCGATTTCTTCTGCAGCATCTGTTCCCCAATAATTGAAATCGCAATCACCCATTGTTTGGCCATAAAACCACGATTTGTCAAAAATCCCACTTGTACCATCATCCCCTTCAACACCAAAGCCGGCAGTTATCCCAAAAGTAGCCGTGC
>JAOZRY010000600.1 GCA_029939965.1 Bacteroidales bacterium
AACCTCTACCTTCTAACCTCTACCTTCTAACCTCTACCTTCTAACCTCTACCTTCCACCCTCTACCTTCCACCCTCTACCTTCTATCATCTCCCCTCAAATCTCATTATAATTCCCCCCTCAATTCTCTCTTTTCGGTATTCAATTTCCTGAAGTGATTTCATTGCCGGGCCTTTAATCGCAGAACCATTACTATCATATCGTGATCCGTGGCAGGGGCACACCAACTCACCATTTTCTATTTTATCAATTTTACATCCCAAATGAGTGCATTTAGATGAGAGCAATTTAATGTTATCATTTTCTTTAATCAGGATAACACGATTAAAGAAATGGATGCCATCTGGTAAACCAGATTCGATTTCGAGGGTTTGTGGGGATGAAGAAAAGGCTTTATTCCTGAAAACCGCCGACTGCCATATTTTATAAAACGGAATAAGCAATGCCAGGCTCGCCCATTTGAAGAATTTTTTTCGGTTTATCTTATTATTCATATCCATTTTGTGCCACTTTATCGCGGCAAAAGTAGGGATTATTTGCAGGAATACTTTTTGTTCTGATTTTTTAGATATAAAATGATGCTACTCTATTTGAGAATGAATTGTTGGATACTTGATGGAATATTAGCACAAAAAACCCGGTCTTGATAAATAAAATCACAATGTTATCTTTGCACGGTTTTTTGATAAGAGGAAAGAATTCGATTAATTTTGGTAAAACCAAACGATACAAGCATAAGATAAATAACAACAAACAATAATACAATGATGGCAAACGAAAACATTTTGAAAGGTGGAGAATTTCTGATTAAGGAAACTAAAGCTGAGAGTATTTTTATTCCTGAAGAATTTTCGGAAGAACAACGAATGATTGCAGATACATGTTCTGATTTTTTGGAGCATGAAGTTTATTCATGTCTCGACAGGATTGATGCTCAGGAAGAGGGTCTTATGAAATGGCTGCTACAAAAGGCCGGTGAACTTGGTTTGCTGGGGGTTTCAGTTCCTGAAGAGTATGATGGTTTTGAGCAGGATTTTGTAACCTCGATGCTTGCAAGCGAGTACATGGGTGCCGGATATTCGTTTTCGGTAGCATATTCGGCACATACCGGTATTGGCACACTACCAATTACATATTACGGAAATGATGAGCAAAAACAAAAATACCTCCCCAAACTTGCCACCGGCGAATTAACTTCGGCATACTGTCTTACAGAGCCCAATGCCGGTTCCGATGCTAATTCGGGCAAAACCAAAGCAGTACTTACCGACGATGGAAATCACTATCTCCTGAATGGGCAAAAAATGTGGATTACCAATGGAGGCTTTGCTGATGTTATGATTGTTTTTGCCAAAATTGATAACGATCGTGTGTTGAGTGCTTTTATCGTAGAGCGAAATTATCCCGGGATTAAATTTAATGCCGAAGAGAAGAAGATGGGTATAAAAGGTTCATCTACAGTACAAATTTTCTTTACCGATTGTAAAGTACCGATCGAAAATTTGCTCGGAAAACGCGGACAGGGTTTTAGGATTGCTTTGAATATACTCCACATGGGCCGAATTAAATTGGGAGGAACTGTTCTTGGTGCTGCAAAACGTACCATTACACAATCAGTAAATTATGCCAACGAACGCAAGCAATTCGGAACAGCTATTTCGGCTTTTGGTGCCATTAAACATAAACTTGCCGAACAGGTTATTAAAACCTGGGTTACCGAATCATCAGTTTATCGTGTTAGTGCCAACATCGATACTGCAATTAATTTGCTGTTGGATGAAGGCAAACCCAAAGGCGCAGCTTCCGTTGAGGGTATTGCACAATATGCCATCGAAGCAGCTTTTCTAAAAGTGTTTAGTTCCGAATCGTTGAATTATATTGTGGATGAGGCTGTACAGATTTTTGGTGGGATGGGGTTTTCATCAGAAACTCCTGTCGATCGCGCATATCGCGATTCACGGATTAACAGAATCTTTGAAGGCACCAACGAAATAAACCGATTGCTGGTTGTGGATACAACAATTAAAAAAGCGCTTAAAGAAGGATTTGATGTAACACGTTATTCCAAATCTATTATCAAGGAATTTGAAGATGGATTTGACAGCAATATACCGGAAGGCTATTTCGATGAAAGAATGTATTATGTACGGAATTTTAAAAAGGCAGCATTATTATTATTAGGTGTTGTTTCCGAAACTTTCAGCCGTAAACTTACTGCCGAACAGGAAATCCTCTTTAATGTTTCTGATATAATCATGCAGGTTTATCCGGCTGAATCTTCGTTACTCAGGCTCGAAAAGCTTCAGGGCATGAAAGGTGTGGAAGCAGTAAGTGCTTATAAGGATATTGTTGATGTGTTTATTTACGATGCTGCCGGAGTTATCCGTAAATCAGGCCATGATGCCATTAATTCATTTACAGAGGGTAATCAGCGCGATACTTTAATCAGTTACATCGAAACCCTTACACAGGTTGCACCGGTAAATGTTAAAGAAGCCCGCCGCCGTATTGCCGAGAAGCTGATCGAAGATAATCGATACGATTTTTAGGCTCTTAATTTGCAAAACCAACCAACATATTGTTTAAATTTTTTATTGTCAATTTCCCACTTTGCAGTTTCAATCATAAATCATAATTCGTAAATCATAAATCATAAATTGAATTAGTTTCTGATATAGAAGATGGTTTTTTTTTGGGCGGCTACGGGCTTTCCGTTTGTAGTTACTTCGTGCCCGCTGT
>JAOZRY010000601.1 GCA_029939965.1 Bacteroidales bacterium
TTTTTGCCTATAAATAATTGCCGTTTATCAAAATCAATAGAAGTGGTAATGCTTTAAATCAACAAGTGGTAACGGTTCGTGGCGATGCTGAAATGCTATTTTTCTTCAATTTGTCCGGCTTAATGTTGGTAGCCAAGAATTACGTGTAGTAATAATTGAACTCATAGCATCAGGTGAGATTAGTAAGAATTTTGGTAAAATTCAAAATATTCGAATTCGGAATCATTACTATGCTCTTGATATCATGATGTAAAGAGTGCAGAATGGGGTAATTTAAATAAACTTAAATAATGAACATTGTTCCTAAAATTCCCCAACTTATCTCTGAGTAAGCCCTTAATCAAAAACTAAATCGATTAGCTTTTGCGAATTGATTTTGTTGGAATAATGTTTCATCAGAATATTGCGGCGTGCCTTTACTTCATTAATATCGAAATTTAATTTAAAAACATTTTCGATTAATTGCAACAATTCAGTACTCGAATTTCCGACTTTGCACAACGATTCAAGTCCGGTTCCCTGTACCATTTCAGGGTTTACGATACAAAACCTTCCTTTGTAAAGTGTATTCAATAATTTTAGTTTGAGCCCGGTAGCCTGAAATGTAATAAGGATATTTGCCTGTGCATTTTGTATAAGGTCGAACATGGTTTTATCGTCCGGGTTTTCGATAAGTTTCACGTTTTTGGCTTGCCGGCAAAGTTTCCTTAAATGTTCCGGTGGATCCATTCCGGCAATAATTAATTTTCGATTTGTTTTACTAAATATTTTTTCGATAAGAAATTCGGCAGCTTTATAATTTTCGGTTACCGATAACTTTCCGTGATAAAATATATAATCGTTTTGTCCTGAAATTACGCTAAACTCATCGTTGGGATGAAAACTGGGAAGGTACTCCACATTTTTGTCCACGAATTGTTTCCTAAGATAATCTGTATCGCTTTGCGAAACCACAAGCATTAAATCGGCATGTTCTAAGTTTTTCTGGAAAACTTTTAATCTGTAGCTTTCTGCGAGGAAGAATACTTTTTTGAGTAGATTTTTTTCCGATTTAAAAAGATGAAAATAGTAATGGTGTTCGATGTTGCTTTCGCGATAAATTTTGAAACGGTTTTTTATTCGGCCATCATCAATATAAAAACAAGAATGAAGTCCTTCGAAAAGAATGGGGTAATCATCTTTAAGCAAATTTGTAATAAGTTTTTCGGATCGACGGCTGTTTACAATATATGGCTTTACGGATAAATTTGAGAAGATTCCTGTATTGCGGGGATAATAATTCACCTCATGGCAGAACTCTTCAAGTTGTTTGGCTTTCTCACGGCCATACTCAAAACAATGCAGATGAACTTTGATACCTTCCTTTTTTAGGGCTACCAGCTTGTAATATACATCTATTACGCCTCCATAATTGGCAGGGTAGGGAACGTCGAACGAAATAATATGCAGATGTTTGTCAGGCATGTTTTTGTAGAATTTTAATTAAAGTCTGCTTTTCTTTTTCCCAATTAAAAACTTTTGCAGCAGCCTTACAATTGTTTTTGTAGGTAGCAAGTTTCTCCGTATCGGAAATCATTTTGGTAATATGTTTTGCAATTTCTGAGGGTTGATGGCTGCAAATGGTTTCACCAACCTGGTAATCATCTATAATTCTTTTAACCTCAACCAATGGCGATGCCAGCACCGGAACCCCGGCATGAATGTAATCAAAAAGTTTGTTGGGCAGCGAAAACCGATAATTGATATTTGTGTCTTTGTCGAGTGTAAGGCCAATGCTTGCCTTTGAAGTATAGTTGTGAAGTTCCTCAAAAGGCATTTTAGGAAAAAAAGTGATTTTGTGTTCGAGGTTTAAATTCCTGCTCATCGATTTGAGTATATCAATTACATCGCCACCACCTATAATAATAAGGTGTGCATTTTCGATCGTTTGCATCGCCTGCACCAATTCTTCGGCACCACGGTGCATATTAATTCCGGAGCCTTGCAGCAAAATAATGGGATGTCCTTCAGGGATTTTATGTACAACCCGGGGTGCTTTTTTTTGCAATGATGGGGTAGGAGGGATGTTTCTGACAACGGCCACCTTATTGCCGTATTTTTGTTGGAACAGGTTTGCGATAGAATCATTTACTGTAATCACATCGTGTAGCTTCGGAAAAATCCAACCTTCAATTCGTTTCCAAATTCCTTGTACAAACTTTCGGTTAACAAGCTCCGGTGTTTCCGTAAAATATTCGTGACTATCGTAAATCAGGGTATTGGATTTTATTTTCGACATCAGGAAATTGGGAAGCAAAGTATCGAGATCGTTGGAGAAAAGCAGGGCAGATTTGTGAAAAAGCAGAAAGAAAAAGAGCCGTATGTTAAATTCGGCATAAAAAAACGGACCTTTTTCAAACATCAATTTCATACGGTGCATCCGGTAATTTCGGTAGGGTAGGGGTAGGGAATCACGTTTAACTCTCCCAACCAGCAAAACATCAAAACCAAGTTGAGCCAATACATTACAGGTTTTGTTTACCCGCTGATCGGTTACAAGATCGTTGATTACCGAAACTATTGCTTTTTTCAAAAGATTAATGATTTAATGGTTTAATGATAAAATGCTTCAATGCTATAATGATTCAATGCTTCAATGATAGAATGTTTTAATGTGTTAATGATTCAATGATAAAATGCTACAATGATTTAATGCTTCAATGCTATAATGATAAAATGCTTAAATGATAGAATGATT
>JAOZRY010000074.1:0-8312 GCA_029939965.1 Bacteroidales bacterium
TACTTCAACCAATCTCTTTTCTGGCTTGTGCAGGTTAGCTATTTTACTCACAAACCATTAATGTGCTTCCAGCCAATTGTTTCCGGTGTTCATATCTACAATAACCGGTATTTTTAATTTTATTGCATTTTTCATTGCTTGTTCTACCATTGGTTTCAAAATGTGCAGTTCATCTTTGCGTACATCAAAAACCAATTCATCATGTACCTGTAAAATCATTCTTGATTTTAGATTCAGTTTTTTCATTTCAGCAAAAATTTTAATCATGGCAATTTTAATCATATCAGCCGAAGAACCCTGAACAGGTGCGTTAATGGCGTTTCGCTCAGCATATCCTCTAACATTAGCATTGCCCGAGTTGATGTCTTTTAAATACCTGCGGCGACCCATTATGGTTTCTACG
This sequence comes from Bacteroidales bacterium, assembly GCA_029939965.1. GTDB lineage: Bacteria > Bacteroidota > Bacteroidia > Bacteroidales > 4484-276 > SABY01. Next base: position 404 of record JAOZRY010000074.1, read on the forward strand.
TAGCCGTGTTCTTTGGCAAACTGAATATTGCTGTCCATGTATTTTTTTACACCGGGATATTGTTTAAAATAATTATCGATCATATTGCGTGCTTCGTAGCGTGGAATTTTTAATCCTTCGGAAAGGCCAAAAGCTGAAATCCCATACACAATTCCAAAGTTTACCGTTTTTGCGTTGCGTCGCATGTCGGTAGTTACATCATCCAAATTAACGCCATAAACTTTTGATGCTGTGGTGGTGTGAATATCCACACCATCGATAAATGCTTTCATCATAGCTTCATCTTCACTTAGGTGGGCTATGATGCGTAGTTCGATTTGCGAATAATCGGCAGCAAACAGGATATAATCATCGTTTCGGGGAACAAAGGTTTTGCGAATCTCACGTCCTTTTTTTGTACGAATAGGGATGTTTTGTAAATTAGGATTTGTAGAGCTTAGTCTTCCGGTTGCTGCTACGGCCTGATTGTAGCTGGTGTGTATGCGGTTATCGCGAGGATTTATCAATTTCGGTAAGGCATCTACATAGGTTGATTTTAACTTTGTTAGCGAACGAAAATCCAGAATTTTAACAACAATAGGATGCCTTCTTTCTAGCTTTGATAATACTTCCTCGCCGGTGGAATATTTTTTTGTTTTGGTGAGTTTGGGCTTATCAGTAATTTTTAACTTTTCAAATAGTATTACACCTAATTGTTTGGGGGATGCGATATTAAATTCCTCACCGGCCAGCTCAAAAATTTCTTTTTGAACCACAGCAATTTCATCTTTTAGTTGTATCGAATATTTTTTTAATGCCTCCACATCCAGCTTTACACCTTCGGCCTCCATGCTACCCAATACATGAATCAGTGGGATTTCAATTTCATCAAATAGTTTTCTGAGGTTATTTTCTTTTAGTCCCGGTTCTAACTTTTCGCGTAGGCGGAGTGTGATATCAGCATCTTCGGCGGCATAGTCCAGAACCTTTATCAGGTTTTTTTCCTGTGCTTCACGCATATTTAATTGCTTGCCGCCTTTTTTCTCAGTAACCTCATTATAACTTATGGTTTTATAATTAAGATAATGATCGGCCAAAAAATCCATATTGTGCCGCATATCCGGTGCAATGAGATAATGAGCAAGCATTGTATCAAACAAGTTTCCCTTTACCTCGGTGTCGTACCATTTTAATACAGAAATATCATACTTAAGATTTTGACCGGTTTTTTCGATATTTTCATCCTCAAAAACTTCTCTGAATTCAAGTACAATTTTCAGGGCATCATCATAATTTTCGGGGAGTGGTACATAGCAAGCCTCACCGGGTTTTAACGCAAACGACATTCCTGTCAATTCCGAATTATTGGGGTCGAGCCCGGTGGTTTCGGTATCGAAGCAAAACGACTTTTGAATTTTAATTTCGTCAATAATTTTTTTTCTTTTATTAATATTATCAATAAGATAATAGTGGTGTTGGGTGGTTTCGATGCTATTAAGTGTTTCAACCTCTACACCTGCCTGGCTAAACAGATCCTGCTGTGCTTCAGCTTCTTTTGCTACTTCCTTTGAATCTTTATTTTTAAAGAAATCAAAAATACGGGTAGCATAGTTTTTGAATTCCAGTTCCTGAAACAGCTCTCTTAAAGCTTTAAAATCAGGAATGGCAATTTCAAGTTTATCTTCTTCAAACTCAATGGGGACTTTTAGGTCGATGGTTGCCAATTGTTTGGATTTGAGACCCTGATCAGCGTATTCCCTGACATTCTCTGCCATTTTACCTTTCAGTTCATCCACGTGATCTATTACTCCTTCCACACTTCCGTACCTGCCAATCAACTCTTTGGCTCTTTTTTCTCCAATACCCGGAATGCCCGGAATATTATCTGACGCATCGCCCCACAATCCTAAAATATCAATTACCTGATCCGGGCGTTCAATTTCGAATTTCTTACATATTTCTTCAACCCCCAATATTTCGGCTTTGTTTCCCATTCTGGCGGGCTTATACATGTAAATGTTCTCAGAAATCAACTGCCCGAAATCTTTATCAGATGTCATCATGTATGTTGTAAAACCAGCTTTCTCTGCGTTTTTAGCAAGTGTTCCTATCACATCATCAGCTTCATAACCATCCACAAACAAAAGGGGGATGTTAAATCCTTGGATAAGTTTATAGATGTAGGGAATGGCTTTGGCAATATCTTCGGGCATTTTTTCGCGGTTGGCCTTATATTCCACAAACTCTTTGCTACGGATAGTTGGTGCTTGTGTGTCGAAAGCCACGCCGAGATGTGTAGGTTTTTCGTTACGGATGATATCGAATAAGGAGTTGGAAAATCCAAGTATGGCAGAGGTGTTCAACCCTTTAGAGTTGATTCTTGGGTTTTTATTCAGTGCGTAATAAGCTCTGTAAATAAGTGCCATTGCATCGAGTAGGAAAAGTCGTTTGGTTTCTTGCATAAGTTCTGTTTTATTTTCAACAAAAGTAGATAATATTTGAAGAAATCTAAATTTCGGAATATATACTGGATTCATTGTATCGGAAGCGTTAGGTTACAACGTGATTTTTTTTGGCGATTATGTAACCCGGCAAAACCTAATAAGTTTACTGATTTCAGACTTCGTCAGTTTCTACTTACTTTGCGTTGTAGCTTTATTTTATATTCTCATCTACAAGTAGTAAACTGCGGTATAAAAATAAAACTGCGCCTTGATTAAGCTAAACTGACGAAGTCTGGATTTGGAACATGAATAAATTTAATAGAAATAGAAACAAACTGAATAAATTTTCTTTTATAAAAAAATAAACATTAAACCCATAGTGTAGGTGAGAAACTAAGACCCAAATAAATTATGTATATTTGGAAAAAAACCAAAAAATAATTTTTAAAACAGGAGGATAAAAATTATGATCGAACATGTTCACAAGCACATTACATCGGAGCTTCAGCAAAACACCCGCACCGATATCATCTTTATTCTCACTGCAATCCTACTTAACCTGATTGCCATGTCAGTGAATATGGGCATGGCGGGAGAATCGCGAACCAACAATGCCATGCTCATTGTTATGTTTGTTTTCGTTTGCCTCATTGTTCTTGTAAATCTGGTTGTGGTATTTGGATTAATGAAAGGAAAACAATCAAGGGAGAAACTGTTGAAAGGTTTGATTCAAATGTACAAAGACCAGGGTGTTGACAAATATTATGATATGTCGCTGTTGGGAAACTACAATGTTAGGTACAACCTGTTTATTATGGTGGTGATGTTTACCGGTATTATTGCTATGATAGTACCATTTATTATGAGATGATCTAATAAAATAATGTTTAGTTCAGTGTTTTCAAAAGAGTAAACGGGTATGTATAAAACACAGCATTGGCCAAAAATGAAATGAAAGCTTGTTTATTAATTTTCATACTAACCGTACTATGATTGCGTTTTTGGCCTTGCCGGTGTACAAAATATTGTTCATTATTTCCCCCAGGTTATTTTTGAGCACGCCTACGTATTGAGTAAAATAAATCAACTGTGGAGGAGTTTTTTTAAAAATGTGAAAAATATTTTTGATTTTATTAAACTATGTTCCAAATCGTGCGTTATAATTATTATGATAATTTTTAATCATTTTGCTGTTGCCATAAAGTCTTTTTATCCAGAGTTTTTTATTTTTTCTAACTACCTAAGCTTAACAAACTATTGTTAGCCTTTCTAATGAAACTTTTCTGAGATAATTTGATAAAAACAGTAGCCTAATTCAATAATCAATACCTGATAGTATGAGCAAAAAAAGTAGAATGGCCTTAGAAAAAAAGCATATTACCTTTAATTCACCTGATTTATCAAAGATGCAGGAGGTGGTTATAGATGGAAGAACCAGAATTTATATCGAACCCGGTGCTGATCCTGAACTGGCTCGCCAACGTTATTTGGCGAGATTGGAAGCCAGGTAATAAAAGGTTATCAATGCCGTAGGCCATATTTCATTTCTCGTGCATAAAAAAAATGTGAGCACAAACTATTTTTTTCGCTGAAAGCCTATAATTCAGATGTACTTTTGTGCTTTTATCAGAAACTAATAAATGAAATTGCATTTGTATGGCAAAATTTTTCAACAAACCATATCCATTTAATGATGATTTAAAACATAACACCAAGGTAATTTTCTTTATCAGTATGGGTGTTTTTGTTTTTTTATTCCTTTTTCAGCCATTGCGGATTGATGGTCTTGAAGCCCGGGAAAAATATTTTCTTGTTATTGGATTGGGCGTAATCACCTTTTTATCACTAAGTCTCAATTTATTAATATTACCAAGCCTTTTTCCAAAGATTCTGAAAGGATCTTCATGGAATGTTAAAAAGGAAATTTTCTGGGATTTGTGGATTCTTTTCACAGTGTCTTTGGGCTACTATTTGTATTATAAATCACTTGGCATAATGGTTTTCGGATTTGAGGTAATTATCAAACTGATCCTTATTGCAATAATTCCCACATCTGTACTTATCACTTTGAACAGGCACAGGTTGTTGCGAACTCATCTTAGAATGGCAAATGAGTTAAACATAAAGCTCAAGGATAATAAATCAATACCCAATAAACTCGTACATTTTATTTCCGATTATCAGAAAGATAATCTTTCATTAAAGGTTAGTCTGATCCTGTTTATTCGTTCGGCCAATAATTATATTGAAGTATTTTGGAGGGAAGGTCTGGCTGTAAAAAATCAAATGGTAAGATGTAGCTTAACTAAGGCCGAGGAAATATTGAAAGATGATAAGTTTATGTTTAAATGCCATAGGTCGTTTATGGCTAACATTAATCACATCGATAGAATTGAAGGTAGTTCACATGGATACCGATTGTTTTTCGACAATGTCGATTTTCATATCCCTGTTTCAAAAAACTATGCCCATAAACTCAAAGAACTGATCTGATTTTTCGCACCAACTTGGATAATTTTCGCCCCTGTATCAAATATTTTCGCCCCTAAAAGTATATCCTATAACTATTATGTCCCATTTCGTCCCTAAATAATTATTTATGGGTGTCTCTAAATTAAATTTGCTGTTTCATTGTAAATCCTTCTATGCATTTGTGTGGATGTATTTTAAAAGTTGTTACATTTTTAATAGAAAAAATTTAATATTTGTGAAGCATGAAAATTAATAAAGCAATAAATATGCAACCGTTAAATATTGGAGACCTCAGAGTAAAATTGCCAATCGTTCAGGGTGGAATGGGAGTAGCAGTATCCTTGTCGGGGCTTGCATCTGCTGTAGCTAACCAGGGAGGTATTGGTGTAATATCAGCAGCGGCAATAGGTATGACTGAGCCAGATTATATGAAAAAATTTCATGAAGCCAATAAACGCGCACTGCGCCGGGAGATAAGAAAAGCCCGGGAATTGACAAATGGGGTATTAGGTGTGAATATAATGATGGCACTTACAGATCATGAGGAATTGATTAAAGTTGCGATTGAAGAAAAGATAGACGTTATTTTTATAGGTGCCGGACTACCACTAAAAATCCCTCACCTTGTAGCACAGGCCGGACTCGATGGCCATAACACCAAATTAGTTCCCAAAGTTTCCTCTGCAAAAGCAGCTAAATTGATATTCCGTTACTGGGCAAACAAGTACGGTTTTGTCCCGGATGCTGTGGTAGTAGAAGGTCCCATGGCTGGTGGTCATCTCGGTTTCAAAAAAGAAAACCTTGAAGAAAATAGAATCCCACTTCGCACGCTTGTTGAAGAAACGGTAGAGGTAATTCGCCCATTTGAAGAGGAATATAGTAAGTCGATACCGGTTATTGCAGGCGGTGGCGTGCATACCGGGAAGGATATGTACGACATTATGCAGGCTGGAGCAAAGGCAGTAAAAATCGGGACTCGTTTTGTGACCACTCATGAATGTGATGCTTCGGTTGAATACAAAGAAAGTTACCTTGAAGCTACGAGTGAGGATATTACAATCATCGAAAGTCCGGTGGGATTACCTGGAAGGGTAGTAAAAAATAATTTTGTAGAGCAAATCATGGCCGGGGAAACCAAGCCATTTAAATGCCCATGGAAGTGCCTGTCGGCGTGTAATTTTAGAGAGGCTCCATATTGCATTGCAAAAGCCCTGTACAATTCGGCTATAGGTAATATGGACGAAGGATTCGCCTTTGCCGGTGCCAATGCTTATCTTGCCACTGAGATCAATCATGTATCGGATGTTGTAAAGGATTTGTTGGAGGGTTACAATCGTGAATCCCGTTCCCGGCAGTTGTCGGCTCTACGTTCTGGGAAAACACATACCAAACGCATTTTTGCTGTGTAACGCGATACCAGCCGAAGGTTGAATAAATATCTTTGTCGAAGCATCCATTCGAGTTATGATTAGAATCAAAGTAAACCACTTATTTTTTATCGTTGTAGTTGTTGCGATTGCTTTCCGGTGTGTAAATTCTGAAAGCCCCTCAGAAAAATCATCCAGACAGGAAAAAGATCAAACCGAAAAAATCGAACAGCCTGAAAAATCTGGATCGACAGAAATTAATTCATCAGGAAAGGTGGTTGATGAAATGGTTGAAAATCCGATTAATGAGGCGGTTGAATCGATAGAGGCGGTCAGGGAAATTTACAGTACATATATACCACTTACATTAAACATTGAGGAAGAGTTACCAGTAGTTTTTATTTTTGATCCCCATGCCCGGGGATACCTCCCTGTAGAAAAATATATACCACTAGCCGAAGAATTTGGGTTTGTTCTGGTAGGGTCAAATAAATCACAAAACAATCAGATTATCGATGAAGGATTGGGGATTTATAATGAAATGAAAACCGGGATTGAAAGCAGGATTATAATTAACCCCAAACAAATTTATACACTTGGATTCTCGGGCGGAGCACGAGTAGCTGTTTCCATCGCTATACAGGAGTCTGAGGTAAATACTGTGATTGGATGTGGTGCCGGTTTCCCTGTCCTTCGGCGGATGCCCGACCCAAATTTTTATTATTTCGGATTTGTAGGATATGAAGACTTTAACATGGGGGAGCTTATTAACAACGACCGGTATCTTACACGATCAGGATTTCTTAATGAACTTGTAATATTTGATGGTGGCCATGAGTGGCCTACGGTGGAAATAATGCGCGAAGCTTTTCTGGCGATACAAATCAACAATATCAGGGAAGAGATTATAATTAATAACCCTGAATTGATAAATGAAACGCTGGATTATTACCGGAAGAAAATAAAGAAATATGCTGCTGCCGACAGATATTTTGATGCCTCTGAAACTGCACAAAGAGCACGATCTGTTTTAAAAGAGGTTGCCTTGATAAAAGAGTTTGCTGATAAAACCAGGGAATATCGCAAGAATGCACTATATGCCAATGATTTATCAAAGATGGTGAAAACACTGGAAAAAGAAGCCGCCATCCAAAGTAGTTACATCGACAATTTTAACACCAAGGACGTTGCCTGGTGGAGATCGGAAATTATTAAAATTAAAACACCTGTTGATGATGTTTATGAGCAAAGGTTAAATAAGCGATTGGAGAGTTATCTGGGGTTAATCACTTTTATGGTTTCAAACAAAGCAATTGATGAAGATGATTTGGTTCAGGCTCAGAAAAATATTGAAATCTATCGTATCATCGAACCTGCTAATTCGGAACATGCATATCTAAGTGCGGTTATTATGATGAAAAAAAATAATGAACATGAGGCCATCAATTTTTTAAATCAAGCAATAGTACTTGGTTTTAATAATACCGACAGGTTTACAAATGAACCATTATTTAATAGTATTGAAACCCGACAGGCAATGATGGAAATGATGAAAAGATAAGTCCCGCCACATTTTTGTAAATTAGAGAATTGAAATTGGGCAAACATGTTTTTCAATTTCCCGCTTTGCGGTTTCAATAATAAATA
>JAOZRY010000074.1:8412-10325 GCA_029939965.1 Bacteroidales bacterium
TAAATCATAAATCGAATCAGTCTCTACTCCTCAAAGATTACAGCAATTACTGTTTGTCCAACCACCTTTAGGGTTGCCGTATCTATTTGCTCAAGGTTATCATTAACGGTATGCCAGTGGTCATAAAAAGTTCCGTTTGAAGAGGTAGGGTCAAGATGAATAATATTAATGGTTGGAATTTGAATTATTTTATTAATAAAATAATGATCATCAGTAATATAGCCACCTTCTTCATAAACAAAATAATTACCATATCCTGCCTTTCCGGCAATCTCCCAAACCCTTTTTGTAAAGTCCGGGGCATAGTACATCGAAAACCCTTCCAGCGGAAAAGTGGCGTTTTCTGCACCCACCATATCCAGCAATATCCCATACCGTGCCGTGTATCCAAATTTGTGTGGATTGTTCGACCAATATTGCGCCCCTAACCCCCAGGTATCGGTCGATTCGTTTGTTTGAGTGTCTTGGGGAGGCCCATAATCTTCCAGATCGAAAAGGATGATATCAATACCAATATTGGGTTTATGGAGGTGTAATTGCCGTGCAATTTCTATCAATACACCACATCCGCTGGCACCGTCATTTGCCCCATCTATTGGTGTGTTAAAATTATCCTGATTGGGATCGTGATCGGCAAAAGGGCGTGAATCCCAGTGAGCAGCTAATAAAATCCTATGTTGGAACTTGGGTTTGAACGATGCAATAATATTTTTCCCATCAAAAATTCGATTATTATATATCCTTGTTTTAAATTCCTGAATAGTTACTTCATCAGCAAATCCACCAAGTGTTTGTTCAAGCCATAATGCACATGCAGCATGAGAATTAGTTCCGGGTACCCTTGGCCCGAAAGAGAGTTGTTTTGCAACAAAATAGTAGGCTGAGTCAGCATCGAAATCCGGAACAACAATTTTTGTTATTTCCGGGGTTGTATTTCCCGCATTGGAAGATGTATTTGATTTTGGGTTGCTTTCTCCACAGCCAAAAGTTAGGATTGTAACCGTAAAAAACAAGAGAACTATTTTAATTCTTTTCAAAACAAAAAATTTGAATAGACCGGTTTTTCTGTGAAAAATTAAATTTTTAAATAGTATCATTTAGTTCTTAAATTAACTCTGATTTTTCGCCAAATTTATTTGAAAAAACGAATTCAGTACTTTTTTCTATTTGAGTATTTAACTGAAAAAGCCCCAATTAAGGGGCTTTCTAACATTAGGTTTTTGTAAATTGATATTTAGTGTTTTGAAAGGTAATCAGAAACACCTTCTTGTGTAGCTTGCATACCTTCATCACCTTGCTGCCAATCAGCAGGACAAACTTCGCCATTGTCTTCAAAAAACTGTAATGCATCAACCATACGTAGTGTCTCATTTACACTTCTGCCAAGTGGTAAATCATTAACAACCTGGTGGCGAACAACACCCTGCTTGTCGATGAGGAATAATCCACGGTAAGCTACAGGAGCACCATCAAATTCCATTTCGCCATCTTCGTTATAATCGTATTCACCGGCAAGTACATCATAATTCTCAGCGATAGTTTTTGAAAGATCTGAAACCAACGGGTATTTTACTCCTTTGATACCACCATCTTTTTTCTCGGTGTTGAGCCATGCCCAATGCGAAAACTTAGAGTCGATAGAGCAACCCACAACGGCTACATTTCGTTTTTCAAATTCTTCTATTTTTTCCTGGAAGGCCAGGAGTTCGGTTGGGCAAACAAAAGTAAAATCGAGTGGGTAAAAGAAAAATACCACATGCTTTTTCCCGATATATTGTTCAAGTGTAAATTTTTCGATGAATTCACCTCCGTTAATAACGGCATCACCTTCGAATAACGGTGCTTTTTTTCCAACTAATACTGACATAAAATTTATTGTGTGTTTATTGTTAATAAATTGTTTTTCAATTCGA
>JAOZRY010000602.1 GCA_029939965.1 Bacteroidales bacterium
TTTGGAAGAAACCTCAGGAATGTAAATCTTTGACATGCCAAACTTAAACTTTCCCCTTCCTACACGGCTAATGATTCCTGATTGTGCAAGTTTGTAAACCCGCCAATTAATTGTAGTAAGTTTTATATTTGGGTCAATGGTTAAATAGAAAGTCTGAATATCTTTTGTCGTAAATATTGGTTTGTCTATAAACTCAGACTTTAATTTGTCGATATGTAGTTTGTTTGTTGCGATAATTTCAATATTTTCAATTTACGACTATTTTTATTTATTGCTATAATCTTCATATTTAGTACTATCTGCCAAATGCCGTATATTTGTTGTTAGGCAAAGTACATTATTGAGAGCTTTATGTTTTTCATTTTTCTAATATTTTTGATTTAAGAAAACTAAAACGTTTATAAGTCTTGTTATTCATAACATTTATTGTATTCATAATTGAAAACAATGCACCTATAATAACACCTATCAAAATTAAATAATGAGCTTTGTTAATGAAGTTATTTATGCTAAGGAAAAAACACATTCCAATATCTGGTATAATACTAATAATCCAAATAGTCAGCTGTAAACCCATAACATCGTTGTAATGATTTTTTATTAGTTTTCCTGTTACCATTTTCTTTAATTTAATGTGAGTGCAAATATCAGACAGATTCAGGTAACATTCCAACTACCAAAACACGACATTTACAATTATTGTACTGTCAACTCGTATTTTGCTTCAAACATAGTTGTACTGAACCGCCGATACATCAAGGATGGCTTCGTTAGGCTCTTAATTTGCAAAACTAACCAACGTGTTGTTTAAATATTTTGTACTCAAAAAAATGGGTGGAAACTGGGTAGAAAATAATAGGGGTTTTTTGATTAGTTAAATTTTTTAGGTTTTTTCTTATTATCTTGTTATTTAGGGTTTTAATGGTGTTGGGGTGGAATTAATTATTTGTTTTTTACCGTTGTTTTGGCCCTCGCCATCCCGACAACATAACAACAAAAGGTAGCATCAGGCTACCTTTTTTTTAATTATGGGTAAAACATTGTATTTCCTTCAAAGCGAAAAAACCTGTCGATATTATGTTGGGTCTTCTGATGATATTTCCAGAAGATTTGTTGAACTAACACTGGATTCTCTTTTCCAGCCCAAAGAATTACATTACGTTTCTCTTGTCTAATTTGTTAAGGCTCATTACATTTGCCGATCTGTTTTTTTATGTATTAATTATCAAATTATAAATAGCTGTTCGAACAGCATGTAAAATAACTTCTGAATATTATGAAAATCATAATCAAAACAAATATTGTTCTCCTGATTTGTGTATTTCTGCTGTCATCATTTTTTTATAGTGCTACTGCCCAGCAGGCCAAATACGTTTTTTTCTTTATCGGCGATGGCATGGGATTGGCACACATTGCAGCCAGCGAAGCTTATCTGTCAACTTCGCAAGGTAAGCCCGGAATTGAAAAAATGAGCTTTAGTGAGTTTCCGGTTACAGGCTTTAGTACTACTCATGCCAGCAACCGATTTATTACCGGGTCGGCAGCTGCCGGAACAGCACTTTCTACCGGATATAAAACCAGCATTAATACCATAGCAATGGATAGTGCAAAATTGAAACCTCTGACAAGCATTGCGGAGCGTGCAAAAACAGAAGGTTTTAAGGTAGGGATTATCTCCAGTGTTAGTATCGATCATGCCACACCCGCATGTTTTTATGCACATCAGCCAGAGAGAAATATGTACTACGAAATTGCTTTGGAATTGCCAAAAAGCGGATTTGATTTTTTTGGGGGCGGTAGTTTTCATAGTCCGTTCGATGATGAAAACGGAGTGTCGGCTTTTGATTTTGCCAAACAGATGGGTTATAATATTACCAGATCGAGGGAGGAGTTTGAAAACCTGAAGACGGGTGATGAAAAAGTTTACGCCACTGGAAATGTCGTGGAGTTATCAGGTGCACTAAGGTATGTCATCGATCAAACAGATAATGATTTGCTATTGGAAGAGTTTGTTGCGAAAGCCATTGAATTGCTTGACAACGAAAAAGGTTTTTTTGTGATGTGCGAGGAAGGGAAAATCGATTGGGCTTCACATGGAAAAGATGCTGTAACCATGATTCACAACGTGATATCATTATCAAAATCAGTGGAGGAGGCGATTGATTTTTACAACGAGCATCCCAACGAAACACTTATCGTTGTAACTGCCGATCACGAAACGGGTGGGTTAACCATGGGTCATGCACTAACAGGATACAACAGTAATTTTGAAATATTACATGCACAAAAAATTTCGGCTCAAACCTTTACTCTTCTTGCCGATTCACTTTTCGAAATCAACAGAAACCAAAACATGGGCTTTGCCATGCAACTGATGGAGGATTATTTTGGTTTAGGAGGTGTGTCGGGCATACCTTTATCAGAATATGAAAAAACCATGCTCGAAGATGCTTACCTAATTTCTATCGGAAAAATGGAACTTAACGAGGATGAAAAATATTTGCGATATGGTGGGTATTTTCCTCTAACGGCAACTGCTATTCAAATTTTGAACAATAAAGCCGGAATATCCTGGACAAGCTGGTCGCACACCGGAATTCCGGTTCCGGTTTTTGCAATTGGAGCTGGGTCTGAAATGTTTAACGGTTATTACGACAACACCGATATCCCAAAAAAAATTGCAAAAGCAATGGGTTTTGAATTAACATTTCAATAAATATAAAAAGGG